>NZ_PEGG01000318.1 GCF_002737765.1 Caulobacter sp. B11
GCCAGGAAGATCGGCAGACCACAGGTCACCGCGTCATCGCTGACGATGGCGTGCGCGGGCAGGTGACGGGCGACGGTCTCCCGATGGCCGCCGGCGTGAGGGGGCCTTGCGGCGTGACAGGCTTTTCGAGGGACTGGACGGTCCCCTCGGCGGCCGCGCCAAAAGCATCGGCCAAGGCCCTCAAGGCCGCCGCGCCGTCAGCCGTCCGACCGCCTAGAGCAACGAGCTCACAACCCTCGGGTACAAGCACGCTGGGCGATCTGGATAAGCGAAGAAGGCCACCGGCCGGGTGGTTTCGACCAGGACCATCAGGTCCACGCCCTCCAGATCCCCCAGCGCCATCTCGGCGAAATAGTGCATCCGGTCGGGGCGCGAACCGGCCCGCGCCCCGCGCCATCCGCGCCACGAAGGTGTCGGTGAGCACGCGCACACCGGCCGCCGCGATGCGAGCGCGCGGCCGCCAGACCGTCCTCGCCGCAGGCCGCGCCGCCGAGCAACAGGACGGGCTTGCGCGCCGCCTTCAGCCGGGCGGCCAGGGCCTCAACCTCGGTCAGGTCGGGCGCGCGCCTTGGCGACGCCGCCAGAACAGGGCCCACAACCGTGGTCTCGTTCCAGGCGCTGTCGGCCGGCAGGATCAGGCACGCCACGCCGCCGGGCGCTTCCTGGCTGGCCGCCACGGCCTCGGCGGCGAGGGGCCCAACGCTGTCGGCGGTCTCGGCCGATTTGACCCAGACCGAGTTGGGCGCGCTCAGGGCCGCGATATCGGAACTGAGCGGCGCGTCAAAGCCTCGATGGTAGGTGGCGTGATCGCCGATGATGTTCACCACCGGGCTGAAAGCGCGACGCGCATTGTGAAGATTGGCCGCCCCATTGGCATAACCCGGGCCCAGGTGCAGCAGCGTGCAGGCCGGTTTGCCGGTCATGCGCGCATAGCCGTCGGCGGCCCCGGTCGCGACGCCCTCGAACAGACAGAGCACGGGTCGCATGCGTGGCTCCCGGTCGAGCGCCGCGACGAACTGCATTTCGCTTGTGCCGGGGTTGGCGAAACAGGCGGTAACGCCATTGTCGGCCAGGGTGATGATCAGGGCGTCCGCGCCATTCATGGCTGTTCTCCAAGGAGGGTTGGCGCGGGCGGCAGGACCTTGCCCGGATTGAGCACGCCGCGCGGATCAAGGGCCAGCTTGAGCCGGCGCATCAAGGCGATCTCGGCTGGACCGCGCGACAGGTGCAGAAAATCGCGCTTTTGCAGACCCACGCCATGTTCGGCCGAGATCGAGCCACACAGCGCCTGCAAGGGGCCATAGACCACGTCCTCAACCGCCCGCCGGACGGCGGGCGTCGTGTCGGCCAAACGGACGATCAGGTGCAGATTGCCGTCGCCCAGGTGGCCAAAAACAGCCGGAGCGCCCAGGCTTGGCCAGCGCGCCGCCAGATCGACCTGAACTGCGGCGACATAGGGCTCCATGGCCGAGATCGGCAGGCTGATGTCGAAGGCGATAATCGGCCCCTCGCGAGCGGTCTGAGCCACGTCATCGCGCAGGGCCCACATCGCCTCGCGCTGGCTCGTGGATCTGGCGATCGCGGCGTCGGCCACCTCGCCGTCAGAGAGGGCCGCGGCCAGGGCCGCCTCGAACCGGGTCGCGTCGCCCGCGACATCGCCGCCCAGGCTCTCGATCAGAACATAGAACGGATAGCGCCCGGCCAGAGGCGGGCGGCCCCGTGCTGGCGGCGTCGTCACCAGGTCATGAAAGCTCGCCCACATCACCTCGAACGCAGACAGGGCACCGCCCAGATCGCGCTCAAGCCGTCGCAACAGGCGTGGCAGCATCGAAAAATGTTCGACGCCGACGATGGCGGTGTCCTGGCTGACCGGCGCCGGACGCAGTCGCAGCACTGCGCGAGTGACAATCCCCAGCGTGCCTTCGGAGCCAATAAACAACTGCTTGAGATCGTAGCCGGCGTTGTTCTTGATCAACGGGCTCATGGCTTCGATGACCGTCCCGTCGGCGAGCACCGCCTCAAGGCCCAGGACCATGTCGCGCATCATGCCATAGCGCAGGACACGGTTGCCGCCGGCATTGGTGGCGATGGTCCCGCCGATGGTCGCCGAGCCTCGCGCGCCCAGATCGAGCGGTAACAGCAAGCCGTGAGCGGCCGCGGCCTCGCTGGCGGTCTGCAAGACGCAGCCCGCTTGGACGGTGATCGTCCCAGCGGCGCTGTCGATCGCCTCGACAGCGGCCATCCGGTCCAGGGATAGAGCCAGGGCGTCGTCCGCCAGACAGCCATCGACCAGGCCGGTGCGCCCGCCCCAAGGGACGACGCACACGCCCGCCGCCGAGGCCAAACGCAGGATGTCGGCCACGGCCTGGGTCGATGCCGGCCGCAGCACCGCCAACGGCGCGCCCAACCGTGTCCACGGGCTCTGGTAGCGCTCCTGGATCGCACTGCCCGTCAGGATCGCGTCGGATCCCACGACCGCGCCAAGCGCGGCGATCAACGCTTCCATACCCGCTCTCCTATTTTGCGACAGGCTAGCGCGGCGCGGCGTCGGAGAAATTGACCCAAGCCAAGCCAGATCTGGTCAATTGTCAGGGCTTGGCGAGCAGGTGACGGGCGATGATGTCGCGCTGCATCTCGCTGGCCCCGGAATAGATGGTGGCGGCGCGCAGGCTCAGGCGCCGAGCCATGGCCCGCGCCCCAGCGTCCAGCGCCTCGCCGCCAGGCAGTTCGGCAGCGACGTACGAGGCGCCAAGCGCCGCCGCCGCCGCGTCGCCGGCGATCTCCATCGCCAGTTCGGCCACGCGTTGATGCAATTCGCTGCCGACCAGCTTGAGCATGGAGGGCACGATCTGATCGTGCGGTCCCGGCCGGCCCGATGGCAGGGAGGCCAGTTCCAACTGCTCGAAGGCGTCCACATCAACCGCCAGGCTGGCCAAGCGACGGCGCAGGTCGAGATCCCGGTCAAGCCCTGCCCGGCTCAGTCGATCGCCGGCGTGGCGCAGGGCGCGACGCACCAGGGCCGCGGGGTGTTGTTGGCGCGGGCCAGCTGCATCAGGCGCTTGGCCATCGACCAGCCGTCATGCTCGGCCCCGACCCGGTTGTCGACCGGAACGACCACATCGTCGAAGAATACCTGGTTGAAGTCGTGCTGGCCCGCCAGGTCGAGGATCGGCGACACCGTCAGGCCGGGGCTGTCCATGTCGATCAGAAGGAAGGTCAGCCCGTGCTGGCGGCGCTCGCCGTCGGCGGTGCGGAAGATGCCAAACATGCGGTTGGCCAGATGGGCGCCGGTGGTCCAAATCTTGGTCCCGCTGACATGATAGGCCTCGCCGTGACGGACCGCACGACAGGACACCGCCGCTAGGTCCGACCCCGCCCCCGGCTCGGAGAATCCCTGACACCAAAGATCCTTCCCCGATAGGATCGGCCCCAGATAGCGCGCGCGCTGGGCGTCGCTGCCCTGCTCGATCAGCAGGGGGCCCAGGCTCCGCAAGCCCCCTGCGAACAGGACCGGCGCGTCGTTCAAGGCGCATTGGCGGTCGAACAGGAACCGCTGGCGAGCGCTCCAACCTGTCCCGCCCCAGGCCGCCGGCCAAGCCGGGGCGATCCAGCCGCGCGCGAACAATCGCGCATGCCAGATGCGGCATGCCTCGATCTGCGAGTGGACGCCCAGGGTTTGTCGGCCGGCCTGCCGAAGGTCGGGCGTGAGCGCCTCCTCGAAGAAGGCGCTCACCAAGGCCAAAAAAGCCTCGTCCGACGCCGATCGCATCGAAGCCGGATTCGGAAAGGGGGCTGCTCGACTAACCACTAAGCCGATCCTGGGTCCGCGCGATCCGCGGCCCTTTCCTCCTAGACCGCCCAGACCGATCACGCCTTGATGGACCGCAAACGCCGTCGGTAAACTCACCGCTCGCCGGCTTGATGGGCGACAATCCTGGCCGCCCAGCCGTGCGCCATCGCCGCACGCCCCCGGTTTGCCCTTGCTTGGCGCGACGGCGCGCCTATCGTCCGGGCGGCATGAGCCCACCTGCCCCTCCCTCGCCGCCCGATCTCGACCACGGCGACCTCGCCAAGCCGAGCGACGGCCGATGATCACCCTGACCCAGCGGCCCTTCGCGCCCGGTGTGCTGCTTGACGAGTTTTGCAACGGTCGCGCCGAAGTGGGTGCAGTGGCCAGCTTCACGGGCCTGGCGCGGGCTGAAGGCGGCGCGGCCCAGATCCTGGAACTGGAAGCCTATCCAGGTTTCACCGACGCGATGATCGCCGACTTCGCTGAACGGGCCAAGACGCGGTTCGCGTTGCTGGACTATCAAATCGTCCATCGCACGGGGCCCATCGCCCCCGGCGAGGCGATCGTCTTCGTGGCCACGGCCGCGGGCCACCGTCGCGCGGCCTTCGAGGCCTGCGATTTCCTGATGGACTATCTGAAAAGTCAGGCCCCGTTCTGGAAGAAGCAGCATGGCCTAGACGGCGTCCGTTGGATCGAGCCGACCGCCCAGGACCATGACGACGTCGGGCGATGGGATCGCTCGCGCCTTCGCGCCGAGGATCTTGCCCAATGACCCGCCTGACCCATATCGACGACGAGGGACGGGCTCGGATGGTCGATGTCACAGGCAAGGCGTCGACGACCCGCGAAGCGGTGGCGGCGGGCTTCGTGCGCATGGCGCCCGCGACCCTGGCCCTGGCGCTGTCCGGGACCGGCGCCAAAGGTGAGGTTCGCGCCGTGGCCGAGATCGCCGGGGTTATGGCCGCCAAGAAGACCTCCGACCTGATCCCGCTGTGCCACCCCCTGGCCCTATCCAAGGTCGAGGTCTGCGTCGAGCCCGGCGAGGGCGGTTT
>NZ_PEGG01000319.1 GCF_002737765.1 Caulobacter sp. B11
AAACAGGACGAGCGGGTCATGAGCGTTCATGGGCGCATCCTTCGAAACGGGCGCTAAATAAGGCGGGTCATTGGGGTCGATCCACCGGAAGAAACGCGCTCCTACGCTGACCGGTTGCGTCGAAACCAGTCAATTCATGCCCTGATTCGCCCATAGCGGGAAATCCGGGACGATTAGGGCCCGGCGCGACCTTCTTGCCGCAGTGCACAAGAACCTGTCGGCCGCGCTTGATATTTTGGACGACTGCGTCCATTTATCCCTTGTCGAACGGCGCGGCGAGTTCTAATCGCGGCCCGTAGCCGTAGGGTAATCGTCGAATGCGCCGCGCGCGGTCGACGGCCACAGCCCTCCGTCGTCTCGGATTCCGTTCAGGGTAATCGTCATGGCCGTGCCGTCGAACAAGAAGCTCGTTCCCCTGATCGTCGGGGGAATTGCGGGCGTCGCCATCCTGATCGGCGGCGTGGTCTGGTTCATCGACAAGCAGCACTTCGAAGCCACCGACAACGCCTTTGTCCAGGCCGATACCGTCCAGGTCAGTCCGCAGGTGTCCGGCTATGTCGCCGAGGTTCTGGTGATCGACAATCAGCGGGTCGAAGCCGGTCAGGTGGTGGCGCGCATCGATCCGGCCACCTTCCAGGCCCGCCTGGACCAGGCGATCGCCAACGCCCAGGCCCTGGAAGCGGCCGTGCGCGGCGTCGACGACAAGGCCGCGCTCGAACAGGCCCTGATCGCCCAGAAGGCGGCTGGGGTCAGCAGCGCCCAGGCCGACGCCAGCCGGGCCCGCGCCGATCTGGACCGCTACAACGCCCTGGCCAAGCAAGGCTGGGTTTCGCAGCAGAAGGTCCAGACCAGCCAGGCCGGCGCCAGCCAGTCCGCCGCGTCGGTGCAGAGCGCCCAGGCGGCGCTGGAGGCCGAACGTCGCACTGCCCAGTCCCTGGGCTCGGCCCGGGCCCAAACCGTCGCCCAGGTGGCCGCCGCCCAGGCCGCCGTCGACCAGGCCCGTCTTGATCTCGATCGGACGGTGATCCGCGCCCCCGCCGCCGGCGTGGTCGGCGCCCGCTCGCTGCGGCCGGGCCAGCTGGTCCAGCCGGGCGTGGCGCTGATGTCGATCGTGCCCCTGGGCCAGAGCTTCGTGATCGCCAACTTCAAGGAAACCCAGGTGGCGCGCCTGCGGATCGGCCAGCCGGTCGAGATCAAGGCCGACGCCTTCGGCAAGCAGGCGATCCGCGGCAAGGTCGACAGCTTCGCCCCGGCGACCGGCCAGGAGTTCGCCCTGATCCCGGTCGAGAACGCCGTCGGCAACTTCACCAAGATCACCCAGCGCCTGCCAGTGAAGATCGTGGTCGATCGTGGCCCCCTGGGCGCGGCCTTGCGGCCCGGCCTGTCGGTCGAGGTCAAGGTCGACGTCCGCGACCGGACCGGCCTCTCGTTCGCCGAGGCCGGCCAGGCGCCGGCGCAGCTGGCCCGCGAAGACGCCAATCCCGGCGCCCGCAAGCCCGTCGCGCGCTAGGCCGCCTCGATGACCGACACGGTCCTCTCGGCCCCAACAGCGGTGCCGGCCACGTCCGACATCGACTGGACCAAGCTGTTCCTCGGCTTCGGCGCCATGGTCATCGGCCAGTTCATGGCCATTCTCGACATCCAGATCGTCGCCGCCTCCCTGCCGCAGATCCAGGCGGGCGTGGGGGCCAGCGCCGACCAGGTCAGCTGGATCCAGACGGCCTATCTCATCCCCGAGGTCGTGATGATCCCGCTGTCGGGCTATCTGTCGCGGCTATGGGGCACCCAGAAGGTCTATCTGGTCTCCTGCGCCGGCTTCATCATCATGAGCGTGCTGACGGGCCTGTCGTCGTCGATCGACATGATGATCATCACCCGGGCCCTGCAGGGCTTCATCGGCGGGGCGATGATCCCGACCGTGTTCGCCGTGGCCTTCACCGCCTTCCCGCCCGAGCGCCGGGTCACCGCCAGCGTGATCATGGGCCTGATCGTCACCCTGGCCCCGACCGTCGGTCCGACCCTGGGCGGCCACCTGACGGAATGGCTCAGCTGGCGCTGGCTGTTCT
This sequence comes from Caulobacter sp. B11, assembly GCF_002737765.1. GTDB lineage: Bacteria > Pseudomonadota > Alphaproteobacteria > Caulobacterales > Caulobacteraceae > Caulobacter. The sequence goes on from NZ_PEGG01000319.1 coordinate 2,067, forward strand.
TCATCAACGTGCCGACCGGCCTGATCGTGCTGTTCGGCGTGGCCCGGTGGGGCAAGTTCGACGAGGGCGATCCCAGCCTCAAGACCGGCTTCGACTGGTTCGGGCTGACGGTGATGGCCGCCTTCCTGATGAGCCTGCAGTTCGTGCTGGAAGAAGGCGCCAAGAACAGCTGGCTTCAGGACGACCTGATCCTGGGTCTTGCGGTGCTGGCCGCCGTCAGCGGCGTGCTGTTCGTCTGGCGCTCGCTGACCTACGTCAATCCGATCGTGGAATTACGCGCCTTCGCCAATCGCAATTTCAGCATCGGCATGCTGATGACCGCGGTATCCGGCGCCAGCCTGTTTGGCGGCACCTTCCTGCTGCCGCAGTTCCTCGGCCGAGTTCGCCACTATTCGGCGTCCGAGGTCGGCACGACCATGGTCATCTCCGGCCTGTCGATGTTCGCGACCGGGCCGATCGCCGGCCGCCTGGTGCGCAAGACCGATCCACGGCTGCCGATGTTCATCGGCTTCATGTTGGCCGGCTGGGGGATGTACATGGCCCATGGCGTGACCAAGGACTGGGGCTTCTGGGAGTTCGCGGGCGTTCAGGCCTGCCGGGGCGTCGGGGTCATGATCGCGATGATCGCCACCCAGCAGATCACGATGAGCACCCTGCCGCCGCACATGGTCAAGAACGCCTCGGGCCTGGTCAATCTCGCGCGCGCAACACCGGCGGGGCCATGGGCCTGGCCCTGCTGGCCACCAGCATCACCCAGCAGACGGCGCTCTACTACAACGACATGACCTCCAAGGTCACGACCGCCAACACCGCCGCCCAGGG
>NZ_PEGG01000320.1 GCF_002737765.1 Caulobacter sp. B11
CGCGGTCCGTTCCAGCGCCCAGGGAGAAGCAATGGTGGACGCATAGCCGCGGGTCCCCAAATGCCAGTTCCGCACTGGCGGCGCGAGACCGGGGCGCCGGCGGGCACGAAATTGATCATGCCCCCAGGCTTCTGGGGACCGTCCAAAGATTTCCCCGGAGCCTTTCACGATCTCGATCCGCTCAATCCGAGCAGGGATGGACTATAGTGCGCCGAAGGCTCGGAGTAGGATCGGCATTCCGTCCTCCAGCAACAGGGTGCGGCCCGAGCGTCTGGGCGGCAAGCCGCGCAAGGAGATGTTCAGCTTAAGCCCGAATATGTCCTCGTCCACGACCTGGACGCCCGGTGAGAGCCGGAGCACATCCTTGACGCTGAGCGGACGTACCGCGTCGAGGTCGCCCCGGCTGATCACGAAGTTGGAGCCGGGGCTGTCGGATCGAAGGATCGCGCCCGTGACGATGACGGCCTCCGTCTCCCCGACTTCGACTTGAGCCGCGGCCACGCCAGGCGAGGCGCTCAAGGCCAAGGCCATCAGCGAAGTCGCCACCCCTTCTCCCCAGGCCATCCTGCTTCGCCTCGCCCGCGCGGCCGCCGATCAATCCTTCTCGCCCTCGTCCTCATCGTCGAGCTGGAACGGGCTGAAGGCCGCCTGGGTCAGGCGCGGATAGGGCGCCGACCAACCTTTGACGTCGTGCCAGACGATACGGTTGAGTTCCGCGGTGGGGACGTCGTCGGGAACGGCGAAGTTCATCCGCGCGGAGGCTAGGGCCGCCTCACGCCGAGCGCCCGTCAAGGCCGTCGCGGCGGGGTTTAATTCCAGGATGCTCTGGCTGGGCGTGATCGCCTTGAAGGGGCGCAGATCGGGCGTGTCCTGAAAGCTCGCCCGCATGTCGGTGGCGATCAGGTTGAAGAGTGAAAGACTGGGCAGGCCCAGGATCAGCTCGATGCTCTTCAGCATGCTCTGGTGAGAGTACATGGTCGAATCGACGGCCTGACGGCGGATATAGGGGCTGATCGCCAGCGCCACCGTGCGATGGCCGTCGACATGATCGACCCCGTTCTGCGCGTCGTCCTCGACGACGAAAATCGCCATCTTCGGCCAGAACTTCGAGGCGGTCAGCGCCTCGACCACCTGGCCGAGGGCCAGATCGTTGTCGGCCACCATGGCCTTGGTCGTGTTGGCGCCGGGTTTGGTGCCGCTGGTGTGATCGCTGGGCAGCAGCATGACCGTCAGGTTCGGCATCGAACCCTTGGCCTCGTACTCCTTCAGCTTGTTGATGAAGATCCGCGCGCGAACGACATCGGGGATGCTCAGGCCGTAGGCGGGAAAATTGCGCACGAGCGACCGATCCAGGGGCGGAATCGGTGAGTGGGTGTCGAACGTATTGGTGAACGGGTCGCCAGCCTGCCAGCGCTTGAACAGCGTGGCGCGCTGGTTTGGCGTGTCCTCAAGCGCGCCGGGCGCGTATTCGCCAAATACGGCGACGCTTTTGCCCTTGGCCAGAACAGCGTCCCAGATGAAGCCGCCCGACGAATAGGCCAGCGGGTCGCTGCCATCAAAAGGATAGGATCGGCCCGAATAGCCCGGCCACAAGGTGTAGCTGACCTCATTGCCCTGGGTGACCCACTGGTGGCCATTGGCGCTGTTGCCGCCTGTTGCGTAGAAATTGTCCAGAAGCGTGAAGTCCCGGGCAAGGCGTCGCTGGTTGGGTGTGACGTCTTCGCCGAACAGGACCAGGCTGGGGTCGCCGTTGCCGCGCTCGAGATCGCCGAACAGTTGGTCGTAGGTTCGATTTTCCTTAATGATATAAACGACATGCTCGATCAGCGACGGCTCGCCCGACCGCAGGGGTATGGCGCGCGGGACGGCGTTGGGATCGGGCCGGGGGGCGACCGCGTCACGGAAGGCCATCCGGTTGTTTTCGGCGACGGCGGCGGTGTAGCTCGCCAGTTGCGCCGCGTCGGGCATGGCCACCACGTGGGCGCTACCACGATTGGCGTGGACGAACCGGCGCCCGGGCCCTTCGTTCTGTCCCGACCCGACACCGAGCAAGGTCGCCACGACCATCTGGGTCTCGTCGGCGTTCAAGGTCACGGAGACGGGATACCAGCCCGTCGGGATCAAGCCGGAAATGCGGCCAGCCTCGAGATCATAGACCAGCACGGCGTTGATCCCGCCGCAGGCGATGAACAGCCGCTTTCCGGCCTTGTCCAGGGTCATGCCCGCCGGCGCGACGCCCTTCACGGCCTCGGCGAACGGCTGCAGCAGGATCGTTCGCGTCACTTGGCGGGTGCGCGTCTCGATGACCGAGATGCTGTCGTCGTTGGTGTTGGCGACGTAGAGCAAGCCGCGCGCCGTATCGAGCGCCAGGGCGGTCGGATGCCGACCGACGCCGATGCTGGCCAGGCTCTCGCCCGTTTTCAGATCGACCACCCGGATCGAGCCGCCCAGGGCGACGCCGCGAGCGTCGATCGCCACCCGGTCGGCTTCCGGCGCGAGGCCCGTCGGCGCGTTGAGGACTCCCGCCGCGGCGGCCTCGCCGCCCCAGTTGGCCACGTAGGCGACATCGCCGTGGGCCGCGACCGCGACGGGGGCGACGCCGACCGGAATGCGACGGGTCTCGCCAGTGACGAGGTCGCTAATCGCCAGCGCGTTGTCGAACGTCAGGGGCGTAAGCGCGCGCCTGTCATGAACGATGGGCGCCCCGACATTGTGGGCGCCTAGACGGGCGCCTAGCTTGACCACGCCATCCGCGGCGCCGGTGTCGGGCCTCGCCAGGAAAACGGCGCCCGGCTGGCCTTTGCGGGTTTCGATCAGACTGACCAGTGGCTTGCCGGCCTCGTCCAGCGTCAGACCCCGGATGCCGCCCACGCCACCCAGCGCATGGCGGGTCACCACGCGGTTACCCAGCCAATCGAGCTGGTAGAGATGGGTGCGCGACAGCACCCACAGGGCGCCGTCCTGACCGAACACCGCCCCCTGAACCCGCCCCGTGAAGATCGTCTGCACGCCGGCCGGCGTGATCGCCTGACGCGTGGTTATGACCCCTCCATCCTGAACGGCTCGCGCCGGCTTGTCCAAGGTCTGAGCGGCCAACGGGGCGGCGCAGGTCAGGCCAAACGCCAAGACGGAGA
>NZ_PEGG01000321.1 GCF_002737765.1 Caulobacter sp. B11
ATCACCAGCTGCGCCGGCTTGGTGGTGTTGAGATTGGCGACGATCGAGCGGACGATCTCCAGCGCATGCTCGTCGTCATTGGCCACGTGGTCGACCACGCCCGAGCGGCGGCCATGGGTGTCGGCCCCGCCCAGCTCCTCGGCCGAGATCACCTCGCCGGTGGCGGCCTTCACCAGCGGCGGACCGGCCAGGAAGATGGTGCCCTGGTCGCGGACGATCACCGTCTCGTCGCTCATGGCCGGCACATAGGCGCCGCCGGCGGTGCACGAGCCCATGACGCAGGCGATCTGGGCGATGCCCGCGGCGCTCATCCGGGCCTGGTTGAAGAAGATGCGGCCGAAGTGCTCGCGGTCGGGGAAGACCTCGTCCTGGTGGGGCAGGTTGGCGCCGCCGCTGTCGACCAGATAGACGCAGGGCAGTCGGTTCTGGGCCGCGATCTCCTGGGCCCGCAGATGCTTCTTCACGGTGATCGGGAAATAGGCCCCGCCCTTCACCGTGGCGTCATTGGCGACGATCATCACCTCGCGGCCCGAGACCCGGCCGATGCCGGTGATCACGCCGGCCCCGGGGGCCTCGCCATTGTACAGGTCGCAGGCGGCCAGCTGGCCGATCTCGAGAAAGGGCGAGCCGGGATCCAGCAGGCGCTCGACCCGCTCGCGGGGCAGCAGCTTGCCGCGCGCCGCATGCCTTTGCCGCGACGACTCAGGGCCGCCCAGGGCCGCAAGAGCGACCTTGTCGCGCAGCGTCTCGACCAAGGCGCGGTTATGGGCGGCGTTTTTGGCGAAGGTTTCGCCGTTTTTGTCGATAACCGTGTTCAGCTTTGGCATGAACGAGGCATACCCTTTTCCATTCTGCATCGAAAGGCGCAGAATTTGACCCAAGATGGCCAAGTTGCGCGGTTCAAGTTAGCGTCCCCTCGTGGTCACCTTGCCCGATTTCATGGCCGACACGGCCCTGGCTCAGCTTTTCGCGCGTGAGCATCGCGAAGGCGACGCCGCCTGGTTTTCATTGCCGGGCGGCGCGACACTCTACGCTCCCGGCGAAGCGGCCGACTATCTCTACTTCGTGCGCACCGGTCGACTGGGCGCGTTTCGGCGGGAAGAAGGCCAGGAGCCGCAGTTCCTTGGCGTGATTCGGCCGGGCGAACCGGCCGGCGAGATGGCGATGATCGCCGGCGCGCCGCATTCGGCCAATCTGGTCGCGCTGCGCGACAGCGAAATCCTCGCCCTGCCCCGCGCGGCCTTCTTCGAGGCGGTCGAGCGCGATCCTGCGGTGATGATCGAACTGTCGCGGCTGATGATTCGCCGCGCCCGCCAGGCCGGGGCCCAGGCCTCGATCGGCGATCCCTCCGTCTACGGATTCATCGCCGTCGAGCCGGGCCGCGCCATCCGCCCGCTGATCGACCGCGTCGCCCACGCCATCGCCGATCTCGGCTATTCGGTGACCGTCGAAGGGGCCGAAAGCCTGCTGGCCCCCACCGAATGGTTTGGCAATGTCGAGCGCCAGCACGACTTCGTCCTCTATGTCGCCGAGGCCGAGGAAGCGGCGTGGAAGCACGTGGTGGGACGGCAGGTCGACCGCCTGTTCCGCGTCGGCCAGGGCGAGCGCGCCCCGCCGTCGGTGATCCCGTCCTACGCGTCAGGACCGCTGCAGACCCAGCGCCTGGTCGATCTGATCCTGACCCAGCCGCTGGGGATCAAGCGTCCCAGCGGTTCCGCCGCCTGGATGAGCGCCACACAGGCGGCGCGGCTGTTTCATGTACGCGAGAACGGCATCGCCGATGTGCAGCGCCTGGCCCGCGTGCTGACCGGCCAGTCGGTGGGACTGGTGCTGTCGGGCGGCGGCGCGCGAGCCTATGCCCATGTCGGCGCGATCCAGGCCCTGCGGCGACGCGGCGTGCCGATCGACTTCGTGGGCGGGGCCTCGATGGGCGCGGTTGTCGCCGCCGGCGTGGCCATGGGCTGGGACGACGGCGAGATGGAAAGCCGCATCCGCAGGGCCTTTGTCGACACCAGCCCCCTGGACGACATCGCTTTTCCGATGATCGCCATGACCCGCGGCGAGAAGGTGCGCCAACGCCTGGACGAGCATTTCGACGACGTCGAGATCGCCGACCTGTGGCTGCCCTTCTTTTGCGTCTCGTCCAACCTGACCTCTGGCGCCTATCACCTGCACCGGCAGGG
>NZ_PEGG01000322.1 GCF_002737765.1 Caulobacter sp. B11
TCACGCGGGCGCCGGTCATCTCGACCGAACAGAACAAGGGCCTGGGGATCGCGATCATGATCGCGGTCATGACCCTGGCGGTCGGCGCCGGCCTGCGACGCATGGAAGTGGCCGAGCTGCGCAGCGCGCTGCTCGGGGCTGCTTCGGTGCTTCTAGCCCTGCCTTTGTCCCAGGCGGCGATCGCCCAGTCCTGGGACATCGCAACCACCATCATCACCGTGCTGGGCGCGGTCCTGCTGACGGCGGGACTGCTGGTTTCGCTCAGCATCGAGCAGCGTAAGGAAGGCCAGTAGCCATGAGCGGCGAAACGGCGATCACTGTCATTTCCGACGCGGCCTCAGTCCCCGCGATTCCGGAGACTCCCGTCCGGAAGTTCAACATCAACTTCGGTCCCCAGCATCCGGCCGCCCACGGCGTGCTGCGCCTGGTGCTTGAGCTGGACGGCGAGGTCGTCGAGCGCGTCGACCCCCACATCGGCCTGCTGCATCGCGGCACCGAAAAGCTGATGGAGGCCCGTACCTACCTCCAGAACATCCCCTATTTCGACCGCCTCGACTATGTGGCGCCGATGAACCAGGAGCATGCCTTCTGCCTGGCCATCGAGAAGCTGCTGGGCGTCGAGGTTCCGGTTCGCGGCCAGATCATCCGGGTGCTCTATTCGGAAATCGGCCGCATCCTCAGCCACCTGCTGAACGTGACGACCCAGGCCATGGACGTCGGCGCCCTGACGCCGCCGCTCTGGGGCTTCGAGGAACGCGAAAAGCTGATGGTGTTCTATGAGCGGGCCTGCGGCGCGCGCCTGCACTCCAACTATTTCCGGCCCGGCGGCGTCCACCAGGACCTGCCCGACGCCCTGGTCGAGGACATCGACACCTGGGCCAAGGCCTTCCCGAAGATCTGCGACGACATCGAGACCCTGATCACCGGCAACCGCATCTTCAAGCAGCGCAATGTCGACATCGGCGTTGTGTCGCGCGAGCAGGCGATCGAGTGGGGTTTCAGCGGCGTGATGGTGCGCGGCTCCGGCATTGCCTGGGACCTGCGCCGCAACCAGCCCTACGAGAACTACAACGAGTTCGAGTTCGACATTCCGCTGGGCAAGAACGGCGACTGCTACGATCGCTATCTGTGCCGCATGCAGGAAATGCGCGAGTCGACGAAGATCATCCGCCAGGCCTGCGACATGCTGCGCAAGACCCGCGGACCGGTGCTGACCGAGGACAACAAGGTCGCCCCGCCGCGTCGCGCCGAGATGAAGCGGTCGATGGAAGCCCTGATCCACCATTTCAAGCTCTATACCGAAGGCTTCCGCACCCCGCCGGGCGAGGTCTATGCCTGCGTCGAGGCCCCCAAGGGCGAGTTCGGGGTGTTCGTGGTCTCCGACGGCACCAACAAGCCCTATCGATGCAAGATCCGAGCGCCGGGCTTCCCGCACCTGGCCGCTATGGACTGGATGAACCGCGGCCACATGCTGGCCGACGTCTCGGCCATCCTCGGCTCGCTGGACATCGTGTTCGGGGAGATCGACCGATGAACCTCGGCGCTGTCGCCCAAGCCCAGTTGGACGCCTACAACGCTCAGGACGTTGACGCCCTGTGCCGGCATTTCGCCGACGACATGATCGTCGCCGACCTGAACGCCGAACCGAACCTGCACGGCGTCGCGGCCTTCCGGGAACGCCACGTCGGCCTGTTTGGCCAGTTTCCACAGAACCGCGCCGAACTGCTCTCGCGCGTGGTGATCGGCAAGACGGTGATCGACCACGAGCGGGTCTTCCGCTCGCCCGACGCGACGCCTTTCGAGGTGGCCGCCATCTACACCTTCGCCGGCGACAAGATCGCCCGCATCGATTTCGTGAAAGCCTGACGCATGTCCGTTCGTCGTCTCGCCAAGGAACAGCCGGCCAGCTTCGCCTTCTCGGCGGACAGCCAGGCCAAGGCCGACTGGTGGAAAGCCAAATATCCCGCCGAGCGCAAGCAGTCGGCCGTGATCCCGATGCTCTGGCTGGCCCAGAAGCAGGAGGGCTGGATCTCCGAGCCCGCGATCCGCGAGATCGCCACCCAGTTGGCTATGCCGGTCATCCGGGTGCTCGAGGTCGCGACCTTCTATGTGATGTTCCAGCTGGAGCCGGTCGGTAAGGTCGCCTTCGTCCAGCTGTGCGGCACCACGCCGTGCCAGCTGCGCGGCGCGCTGGACCTCAAGGCCGTGCTGAAGGCCAAGATCGGTCCCGCCCACACGGTGTCGGCCGACGGCAAGTTCAGCTGGGAAGAGGTCGAATGCCTCGGCGCCTGCTGCAACGCGCCCATGGCCGCGATCAATGACTATTACTACGAGGACCTGACCCCGGAGAGCCTGGGCCAGATCCTTGACGACTTCGCCGCCGGCAAGGCGCCGCAGCCGGGCAGCTACGAGGGTCGTAAGGCCTCCGAGCCCAAGGATTCGATCAAGACCCTGATCGACCCCCAGCTTTACGACGGCTCGCTGGCCAAGAAGATCAAGATCCCGAACCTGCCCGAGAAGCCCAAGAAGGCCGCCAAGGAGCCCGCCGCCTGATGTCAGCGGTCTCGCCAGACCTCGAGGCCCGCCAGGCCTATCGCGACAGGGTTCGCGCGCTGTACAAGCCGCAGCATGTGGCCGGGTTTGTCGCCTGTCTGGTCGGGGCCCTGACCTTGATCTTCGGCCGTATGGTCGCCGCGGCTCCCGATTGGGTCGCGACGGCCGGTCTTCTGACGATTGGCGCCGGTTGGATGCTTTTCGCCTATGTCATCATCCGTCGGACGCGCTATGTCCGCGCCCATCCTTTCGATCCGCAAAGCTGAGTCATGGTCGGTATCCTCGAAGACAAGGACCGCATTTTCACGAACCTTTACGGTCTCCACGATTGGGGCCTTGAAGGCGCGAAGAAGCGCGGCTGCTGGAATGGCACCAAGGACATCCTGGACGCGGGTCGCGACTGGATCATCGACAACATGAAGAACTCCGGCCTGCGCGGCCGGGGCGGGGCGGGCTTCGGCACAGGCCTGAAGTGGTCGTTCATGCCCAAGGAAGTGAAGGACGGTCGTCCGCACTACCTAGTCGTCAACGCCGACGAATCCGAGCCGGGCACCTGCAAGGACCGGGAGATCATGCGGCATGACCCGCACCTCCTGATCGAAGGCTGCCTGATCGCCTCGCGCGCCATGCTGGCCCACGCCTGCTACATCTATATTCGCGGCGAATATGTCCGTGAGCGCGAAGTGCTCGAGGCCGCCATCAAACAGGCCTACGAGGCCAAGCTGGTGGGCAAGAACAACGTCCATGGCTGGGACTTCGAGATCTATGTCCACCACGGCGCCGGCGCCTATATCTGCGGCGAAGAGACCGCCCTGCTGGAAAGCCTGGAAGGCAAGAAGGGCCAACCGCGCCTGAAGCCGCCGTTCCCGGCCGGCGCGGGCCTCTACGGCATGCCGACCACGGTCAACAACGTCGAGAGCATCGCCGTCGCCGGCACGATCCTGCGTCGCGGCGCGGCCTGGTTCGCGGGTTTTGGCCGTCCCAATAACACCGGCACCAAGCTCTTCTGTGT
>NZ_PEGG01000323.1 GCF_002737765.1 Caulobacter sp. B11
CGTGCGACGCAGGGACGATGAGATCCTGGATTCAGGTCGCCGCCACGCCGCGTGTCCAGGCGACCGACGCGTCGCCCTGGGCCGGCGCGGCGTGGGCGGTTCGAAAGCGGCATGGGATGTCGGCCCGCTTGGCGAGCCCGTCGATCGCGTCGGCCGAGACCGGGGGACTGAACAGGAAGCCCTGCGACTGGCCGCAGCCGCAGCTGCGCAGGATCTCGCGTTGCCCCTCGGTTTCCACGCCCTCGGCGATCACGGTCAGGCGAAGGGCCCGGGCCAGGCGAACAATGGCCCGACCACGGCCGCAGCCTCCAGGTCTTCGCCCAGCGGGATGATGAAGCTGCGATCGATCTTGATCTTGTCGATCGGGTAGCGGCGCAAATAGCTGAGGCTGGAATAGCCGGTGCCGAAATCGTCCAGGGCCAGTGAGAAGCCCAGGCCCCGCAGTTCGGCCAGGGCCCGGCAGGTGGTCTCGTCGTCGCCGAGCAGCACCCCTTCGGTGATCTCCAGCTCGATCTGGCCAGCGTGGGCCCCGGCCTCGGACAGCAGATCCTGGACGGTCTCGGTGAAGCCGGGCCGCCGAAGTTGAGTGGCTGAGACGTTGATGGCCACCTTCAGCGCCGGCCAGCGCAGGCTGTCGTGCATCGCCTTGAGCATCACCATCCGGCCAAGGTCCTCGATCAGGCCGCAGTCCTCGGCCAGGGGGATAAAGAACCCCGGCGAAATCGGGCCCTGTTCGGGATGGTTCCAGCGGGCCAGGGCCTCGACCCCGATCAGTACGCCCCGGGCGTTGACCTGGGGCTGGTAAGCGAGGTGGATTTCATCGCGCAGCAAGGCCTGGCGCAGGTCCTGCTCCAGGCGCCGACGCTGTTTGAGGACGGCGTCCATCTCGGATTCGAAGAAGCAGAAGCGCCCCCGTCCGTGGTCCTTGGCGCGGTAGAGGGCGACGTCGGCGCGCCGGGCGACCTCTTCGCCGCTGATAAAGGTTTCGAAGGCGTCGACGACGGCCACGCCCATTGACGCGCCGCTGAAGATCGGCCCGCAGCTCAGCGGCGCGGGCTCGCCCAGGGCCTCGAGCACACGCTGGGCCAGGGCCTCGGCCCCCGCCGCGTCGAGGTCTGGCGCCACGATGCCGAATTCGTCGCCGCCCAGCCGGGCCACGGTTTCCTTGCCGTGGCAGACCGCGCCCAGCCGCTGGGATGCGTGGCGTATCAGCTCGTCGCCGACGTTGTGGCCGTGGGTGTCGTTGACTTCCTTGAAGCGGTCCAGATCGATGATGAACACGGCCAGGCTGCGATCGGAACGCGCCAGGCGGTCCAAGGCGTGGCGCAGGCGCTCGTCGAACAGCAGCCGGTTGGGCAGGCCGGTCAGGGCGTCGTGCAGCGCCATGTGCTTGGCCCGCGCCTCGCTGACAATCAGCCCCTCGGCGATGAGACGCGACCGTCGCACCGAGATCAGCACAGCCAGGACCAGCATGCCCACCACCAGGCCGATCGGCAGGATGCTTCGCCGCAGCAGGTCTCGTCCGGGCTTCGACGGCGTCCAGTCCAGGGTAGCGACGACCTTGCCGGTAAGATCCCGCAGGCCGACATGGGCTTCATCGGCCTCGCTGGTGGCGTTGCCGACGTGAAGGTGGATGCCAGGCAACAGAAACCGGTCACCAAAGGCGGTGAGAAAGTCTTGGTCGATCCGTAGGGCCGTTACCACCACCACCCCGGCGCCGGGGCGTCGCGTGGACTTGCCGAAATCGGGCTGCACCAGGCTGGCGGTCAGGAAATAGGCTTCGTCCCCGAAGGTTTCGATCGAGGTCGTCTGGTTGGGTCGCGACACCAGGGCGCGGTCGGCGCGCGGTCCCGTGACCCGGGGTTCCTGGGCGTCGCGTTGGCGCACCTGTCGCACCAGGGGCAAGACCCGGGCGGTGAAGGGCGCGATTTCCGCTGGCTGCAGTAGTCGGCCCTTGGTCCCGGCCATCAAAGGCCGGTCGGCGCCGTCCAGGATGATGATCTTCTCGAAGCCGGCCTGACCAAACAGGTAGGCGTTGATGTTCTCCTGCGCCCAGGCCCGGTCGAAGCGCACGTCCAGGTGCTCGACCGCGTCGTCCCAGAGCACCTGGGGCGAGACGGCGCGTTCGACCTCGAGGACCTTGCCGACCACGCCGCGGGTGACGAGTTCCCGTTCGTGGGACAGGGCGCCGCGGTCGATCTGCGCGGCGATAGCCATCAGGGCGGCGATCATCAGGCCGACCGACGACATCGCCACCAGGGCCAAAGGGGTCGACAGGCGCGATTCAAGTCGTTTCATCAGGTCGCGCGCTCGCCAACGTCTCGCAATGAATTGCCTGTTCCATAAGCGACCGGCGTGGATAAGGTCCGACTAACAGCGAGCGACAATTGTGGCGGCCGGCGCCCATTTTGGGGAATGGCCCCGCGCTTGACGTCGACTCCGCCCGGGCCGGCGTCAGGGCCTCTTGCGTGACGCTACGGCTAGGCCCTCATACTGGGAAAAACACCCTAGGGAGACCGTCGTCATGGCCATCAAGACCCGTTTCACCGAACTGTTCGGCGTCGAACACCCGATCGCCCAGGGCGGCATGCAGTGGGTCGGCAAGGCCGAGCTGGTCGCCGCCGTCGCCAATGCCGGGGCGCTGGGCTTCATCACCGCCCTGACCCAGCCGACGCCGGAAGAGCTGGCCAAGGAAATCCAGCGCACCAAGGACCTCACCGACAAGCCGTTCGGGGTCAACCTCACCATCCTGCCGGCCATCAAGCCGCCCCCCTATGCCGAGTATCGCGCCGCGATCATCGAGGCGGGGATCAAGATCGTCGAAACGGCCGGCTACAAGCCGCAAGAGCATGTCGACCACTTCAAGGCCAATGGCGTGAAGGTGATCCACAAGTGTACCGCCGTCCGCCACGCCCTGTCGGCCGAGCGCATGGGCGTCGACGCCATCAGCATCGACGGCTTCGAGTGCGCCGGTCACCCGGGCGAGGACGACATTCCCGGCCTGATCCTGATCGCCGCCGCCGCCGATAAGGTGAAGATCCCGATGCTGGCCTCGGGCGGCATCGCCGATGCGCGCGGCCTGGTGGCGGCCCTGGCCCTGGGCGCCGACGGCGTCAACATGGGCACCCGCTTCTGCGTCACCCAGGAGGCCCCGATCCCGATGGCTTTCAAGGAGCAGATGGTCGCCAATGACGAGCGCCAGACCGACCTGATCTTCCGCACCCTGCACAACACCGCCCGCGTCATGCGCAATGCGGTCAGCCAGCAGGTGGTCGAGATCGAGCGGGCCGGCGGGGCCAAGTTCGAGGACGTCCAGGCCCTGGTTGCCGGCACCCGCGGCCGCGACGCCCTGGCCAATGGCGACACCGACGGCGGCATCTGGTCGGCCGGCATGGTCCAGGGCCTGATCCACGACATCCCGACCGTCAAGGACCTGGTTGACCGCATGGTCGCCGAGGCCGAGGCGATCATTCGCGGCCGGCTGGCGGGGATGCTGGCCTAGTCCCGCGTCCTGGGGCGCCATCCTCCGCGGTCGCGGGGGATGGCGATGCCCTTGGGGCAAGGCTCGCCCGCCCGCGAGCGCCAAGCGTAAACGTCTCGGCAAACACTGTGACGCGGCTATGAAGTTTTCGCGAAATGGCCGGGCCTGCGGCCTGCTGTTAGAGTCTTATTAGCCGGCGAATGTTCCCTCACACGACAGTGGAGGCGCGCCCTATGTTGACCCTGAGAGACACAGTTGCTTACGTCGCTCCGGCGCGTGCGGATGATCTTGGCAAGACCCTCTATGAGCGATTTCGCGAAGAGCCCGATACGCTGATCGTACCGGTTCTGGATCAGGACAACCGACCGATCGGCTTGGTCGAACGCAACACCTTCATTCTGCGCATGGCCGCCGAATATGGCCGCGCCCTTTATGCCAATCGGCCGATCTCGGGGCTGATGGACGCCGAACCGCTGATCGTCGAGGCCGATGTCGAACTGGAGGCCTTCACCAGCGACATCCTCTCCTATCGCGCCTCGGACCTGCTGCGCGGCTTCATCGTCACGGACGGCGGCCTCTATCTGGGCGTCGGCACGGTGCTGGCCCTGCTTCAGGCGGCCAGCGAGATGAACCGGCGTGGGGTCCTGGCCCTGGCCCAGGCCAACGCCTCGGCCGAACAGGCCCGGACCTTCATGACCGCGGTCGTCGAGGCCATTCCCTCGATGGTGTTCGTCAAGCGCGCCGACGACCATCGCTATGTGCTGCTCAACCGGGCCGGCGAGAAGATGCTGGGCCATGCCCGCGAGGACATGATCGGCCGCACCGACGCTGAGTTCTATCCCCAACAGTTGGCCGAGATCTATCTGGCCCGCGATCGCGAGGTGATCCAGTCGGGCGAGGTGCGAGTCATCGAGGAAGACCACGTGCCGCGCAAGGATGGTTCGATGGCGATCATCCGGACCAAGAAGATCGCCATCCCTGGGCCCGACGGCCAGGCCGAGTATCTGCTGGGCGTCTCCGAGGACATCGCCGAGCGCAAGCGGGCCGAGGCCCAGATCGCCCGGCTGGCCCACTATGATCCCCTGACCGAGCTGCCCAACCGTCTGCTGTTCCAGAAGGGGCTGTCGGAGGCCCTGGCCCGCGCCTCGCGCCGCGAGGATTTGGTGGCGGTGCACTGCCTGGATCTGGATCGCTTCAAGACCGTCAACGACACCCTGGGCCATCCGATCGGCGACGCCTTGCTGAAGGCCGCCGCCGAGCGGCTGCGGCGCTGCGTCCGCGAAGGCGACACCGTGGCGCGGCTGGGCGGCGACGAGTTCGCGGTCGTTCAGACCGGCCTGAGCGATCCGTCGGACGCCACGCGCCTGGCGACCCGGATCGTCGAGGCCCTGGCCAAGCCGTTCGACCTGCAGGGCCATCAGGTGGTGATCGGGGCCAGTGTCGGGGTGGCGATCTCGCCCAATGACGGGTCGGATTCCGCCGAACTGCTCAAGAAGGCCGACATGGCGCTGTATCGCGCCAAGGCCGACGGCCGCGGGGCCTTTCACTTCTTCGAGCGGGCAATGGACGACCAGCTCCAGGCGCGTCGCTCCCTCGAGGTCGACCTGCGCGTCGCCCTGATCCAGGGGCAGTTCGAGCTCTATTATCAGCCCCTGTTCGACCTGGCCTCGAACCGGGTGACCGGCTGCGAGGCGCTGCTGCGCTGGCGTCACCCGATCCGGGGCATGGTCTCGCCCCGCCGACTTCATTCCGCTGACGGAAGAAATCGGCCTGATCGCGCCGCTCGGTGAATGGGTGCTGCGCCAAGCCTGCCGCGAGGCGTTCGGCTGGCCCAATCACGTGCGCCTGGCGGTCAACCTGTCGCCAGCCCAGTTTCGCGACCGTCGCCTGGTGGCCACCGTGGTCTCGGCCCTGGCGGAATCGGCCTGCCCGCCGAACGCCTCGAACTGGAAATCACCGAGTCCGTGCTGCTGCAGGACAATGCGGCCAACATGTCGATCCTGCACAATCTGAAGGCCCTGGGCGTCCGCATCTCGATGGACGATTTCGGCACCGGCTATTCGTCGCTGAGCTATCTGCGCAGCTTCCGTTCGACAAGATCAAGATCGACCAAACCTTCCGTGCGCGACATCCTCGAGGATCCCGACGCCCTGGCGATCATCAAGGCTGTGCTCGACCTCGCGCCAGCCTGGCATCACCACCACGGCCGAGGGCGTCGAGACCGAGGCCCAACTGGAGGAGCTGCGCCGTCAGGGCTGTAGCGAGATCCAGGGCTATTTCATCAGCCGGCCAAGCCGGC
>NZ_PEGG01000324.1 GCF_002737765.1 Caulobacter sp. B11
CGGCCAGGCCCATGCCGGTGGTGCAGACGGCCAGGAAGCCGAGGATGAAGGCCACGGGGCCGACCGGCGCGGCGGGCGTCAGGCCCGACAGCTGGGCCAGGGCCGCCACCGAGCCGCCGATCAGCGACAGGGCGGCGCCCTCGGCCAGGCGGCGCGGCGAGGACAGGGTCGAGGCGGCGGCCACCGGGGCCAGACACCAGGCGCTCATCGCGCCGGAGACCCCGCCGGTCAGCACGGCCGCGGCCGCCCCGCCGACCGCCCACAGCACCAGCAGCAGGGACTGGACGCGGTCGTCCTGGGTGCGTCCCAGCAGGAGCGAGGCCAGGGCCGGCAAGGCTCCGGCCGCCAGGGCCGCCCAGTTGGCCCAGCCGACGACGCCCGGCGCGAAGGCCGTCGCGCCCGCCGCCAGGGCGACCGCCGCCAGCCAGCCCAACCGCCAGACGCGCGCCGGACCGGGGGCCGGCGCGACGGGCGCGGGCCTCTGGAACGGATTCACGGGCGGGTCGTCATCGAACATCAAGGGCGCGGGTTCCACGGTCGGATCATGCGACGAGTCAAAACCTTAACGCGCCCGAGCCCCGGGCTCCAGACCGCGCACGTCTGGGGCGATCCTCCAGGCCGAAGCTTCCTGTGGACAGCGCCGCGCGGAGGCGTCTCTATAGACCAATCCCCGGTAGAGTGGAACGATGCATCCCGCCATCCTCCTCGCCCTCGCGCCCGCCCTGTCGGCTGCCGCCGTCCAGGCCCAGATGCCGAAGGCGCCGCACGCCCAACTACCGGCCTCATACGACACGACCGTGGTCGCTCATTGCGAGCGAGGCGACGTCTCCCTGACCCTGAGGTCCACCGCCAAGGGGGTCACGGCCGTGCGCTTCGAGGCCGACGGCCGGGTCCGTGACCAGGTGCGCGATCGGATCACGGCGGAACTGGCGGGCGTTCTGAGCCTGGCCACCCTGCAGATTTCCTGCGGATCGGCGGTGGGCGAGACCGACTATGTCTGGGTGTACGGGTTCGAAGCGCGGACGCCCGGGGCCCCCGCCGCCCTGGCCAGTACGCACCTCTATATCAACGGCCCCCTCGTCACGGCGGTGCGTTAGCCGGCGTCGGCGCATCCTGTGGACGGAAACGGATTCGTAAGCGCCTTGGCTCACAGTGGCTCCCATGCCCATACGGACAGAAGGTCCGGGAGTAGTAGCATGGCCCAGTCGGCCCCATGGATCTGTCCTTCTTCGTCGAGAAGGCCCGCGAGACCGCGGTTCACGAAGGCGACCTGTCGTCGCAGACCTCGACCTTTCGCCGCGCCGCCGCCCGGGTGCGGCGCAAGGCCGCCCTGGACGACCAGAAACGCTCGTTCCTGCGCATGGTCAGCCACGAACTGCGCACCCCGCTCAATGCGGTGATCGGCTTTTCCGAGATCCTGTCCTGCGAGCTCTACGGGCCGCTGGGCGCGCCGCAGTACAAGGAATACGCCCTGCTGGTGCACGAGAGCGGCCTCAAGCTGCTCAAGCTGGTCAACCAGATCATCGAGATCGCCCGGCTGGAGGGTCATGTCACCGATCTGGACATCGGCGCCGCCAGCCTGAGCGAAGCGGTCGAGGCGGTGATCGAGCAGCTTAAGCCCGAGGCCGCCGCCCGCAATATCCGCGTCGTCGCCCCGGACCTGGGCCGCCTGCCCGAGGTCATCGCCGACGGCCGCGGCCTGCGCACCATCCTGCAGAACCTGGTGCAGAACGCCATTCTTCACTCGCGGCCCGACGGCCTGGTGGTGATCGACGCGGCCCCGGCCAGCGACGGCCTGGTCGAACTGTCGGTGCGCGACCATGGGGCCGGGGTCGAATCCGGCGAGCTGGCGCGGCTGGTCCGTCCGTTCGAGCAGGGCGGCACGGCCCTGACCCGCACCAGCGAGGGCGCGGGCCTGGGCCTGCCGATCGTCGACCTTCTGGCCCGGGCCATGGGCGGGGCCCTGCGGCTGAAGTCCTCGCCGGGCAAGGGCTTCACCGCCACCGTGACCCTGCGGGCCGGCTAGGCCGCCGCGATCTCTTTACTGGGCCGGCGCCACGCGCTGGGCGGCGTCGCCGACGCTCTGCGAGGCGTTCTCGGCCGACTTGGCGACACTTGAGGCCGCGTCCGACACCGCCTCGGTGCGCAGGGCGTCGTTGCGGCTGACATTCATGTAGAACAGGCCGGCGACGACGATGAGCGCCACCACGGCCAGGGCGATCATGATCCCGCCCATGCCGCCGCCTTCCCGCACGATCGTGGTGGTCCCGGTCTCGGGACCCCGTTCGATCACCCGTTCCTGGGTTACGCCGTCGGTGCGTTCGGTGACACGTTCGTTCATGGTCAGTCCTCCATCTGGTGGAGGGCTTAACGAGCGGGGGGGCGAGCGTTCCGCCGATGACGGCCGGCTCTCGCCGGGCTCAACCCTGGCGCCGCCCCCCCAGTCGGGAATGGGGCGGCGGCAACAGCGTGGCGTCGGTCCGCTGCAGCGGCAGTTCGAACTGGAACATGGACCCCTCGCCCAGCCGGCTCTCCACCCGGACCACCCCGCCCATCAACTCCACCAACTCCCGGGTAATCGCCAGGCCAAGGCCAGTGCCGGCGAACCGCCGCGTGCTGGAGGCGTCGACCTGCTGGAACTTGTCGAACAGCCGCAGCAGATCCTCAGGCGCGATGCCGATCCCTGTGTCGCGCACAGAGAAGCACAGGCCCGACGGACTGGCCTCGACATGGACGCTGACCCACCCCGCGTCCGAGAACTTCACGGCGTTCGAGACCAGATTGCTCAGCACCTGACGCAGCCGCGCGCCGTCGGCGATCCAGGCGCCCTCGACCTCCGGCGCGACCTCGACCCTGATCGACAGGCCCTTCTGGGCGGCCATGCCCTCGAAGGCCGCGCCGGTGCTCTTGACCAGCAGGGCGATATCGATCGGCGACTGCGCCAGTTCGAACTTGCCCGCCTCCATCCGCGCCAGATCCAGCAGGTCGTTGAGCAGGGCCAGCAGCGCCTGGCCCGAATCCATGATGATCGCCATGCGCTCGCGCTGGCGGTCGGAGAGCTCGTCGATGGCCATCAACTGGGCCATGCCCAGCACCCCGTTGAGCGGCGTGCGGATCTCATGGCTGATATTGGCGAGGAATTGCGACTTGGCCTGATTGGCGGCCTGGGCCTCGTCCCGGGCCTTGGTCAGGTCACGCTCATTGCGCTCCATGCGCGCCAGGGCCCCGCTGACCCGGATCATCAGCACGGTGGCCGCGGCGATCAGGATCGCCAGTCCCGCCAGGATCTCGGGCGCCGCGCGGCCCAGGATGCCCATGCCCGGCCGGCTGGCTCGGGTCGCGATCACCCCCAGCACCTTGCCGCCCGGATCGGTCACCAGCGCCTCGGCGGTGGCGCCGCGGCCGTCGCCCTGGGCGATCGTCAGGTCGTGGACGCCGAGGTCCGCCTCGATCCCGCGCAGGAAGACCGGGCCGATCAGGCGCGCCGAGATCACCACCGCCTCGGGTCGGCAAACCGCTCCGACACCGGCCGCGTCTCGGCGGTGGGATCGGCCGCGGCGACCAGGTAGAGGACGCCGCCGGACGCCAGGACGCCCCGGGCCGTGGACTGGCCCTCGAGATTGACCTTTCCCGACCGTCGCTTCGGGCCGACGGAGGCCAGGACCGCCGCCTCGATCGGGGCGAAGTCGCGAGGGATGGCGCCCAGGGCGTCATTGGCCACCCGGACCCCGTCCCGCGACGCGTAGGTCACCGTCCCATGTCGCACGACATAGGTCAGGTCATGATCGAAATAGCGGTGAAAGTACTCGGCCAGATTCAGGTCGGCCCAGGCCATGTCCGGTCGCGCGCCCAAGGCCACCCAGGCTTCGTCCCAGACCGTGGCCGAGGCGACTTCACCGACCATGCGCA
>NZ_PEGG01000325.1 GCF_002737765.1 Caulobacter sp. B11
GCGCGAGCGCGGCGATCCACGGCGCTTCGCTCTAGTGGACGGTCGCCGCCTTGCGTTTCGGGGCCAGGGCCAGCATGGCGCGGGCGATTTCCTGCTCGCCGATCAGGGCCTGGTTCGCCCCGGCCTGGCGCAGCAGGGCGACATCGGCGTCGCTATAGGCCCGGGCGATGATCGCCGCCTTGGGGTTGGCGGCGCGGGCCTGTTCGATGATCCGCGCGGCCTCGAAGGGATTGGGCACGGCGACGAACAGGTGGGTGGCCTTGTCCAGTCCGGCGCTCTTGAGCACCTCGGGCCGGACGGCGTTGCCCTGGATCACCGCGAAGCCGGCCTCGCGCAGCGCGTCCGCCCGCTCCAGGTCGTCCTCGATGACCACCAGGGGGGTGCGGCCCTTGAGGCCCTCGGCCACGGCCCTGCCGACCCGGCCATAGCCGACCAGCACCGCGTGGGGCTGAGCGGCGGCGTCCGGCTGGCGCGGGGGCTCGCGCGCCGCCAGGGTCGGCAGGATCTTGTCGAGCAGGGCGAACAGCAGGGGGTTGAGCAGGATCGACAGGATGGCGCCGGCCAGCACCAGGTCGCGGCCCTCGGGCGGCAGCAGCTTCAGCGACACGCCCAGTCCCGCCAGGATGAACGAGAACTCGCCGATCTGGGCCAGGCTGGCCGAGATGGTCAGGGCCACGCTCTTGGGCCGCTTGAAGGCCAGGACGATGACCAGGGCGGCCAGCGACTTGCCGACCACGATGATCGCCACCGTCGCCGCCACGGCCAGGGGCTGGCGCAGCAGCACGCTCGGGTCGAACAGCATGCCGATCGAGACGAAGAACAACACCGCGAAGGCGTCGCGCAGCGGCAGGGTCTCGTTGGCGGCCTGCTGCGACAGCTCGCTCTCGGCCATGATCATGCCGGCGAAGAAGGCCCCCAGGGCGAAGGACACCCCGAACAGGGCCGACGAGCCGAAGGCCACGCCCAGGGCCATGGCCAGCACCCCCAGCCGGAACAGCTCGCGCGAACCGGTATGGGCCACCCGGTGCAGGATCCAGGGAATGACCCGGCGTCCGACCACCAGCATCAGCACCACGAAGGCGGCGACCTTGCCCAGGGTGATGGCCAGGGCGCCCAGCACCCCGCCGGGGCCCGGCGGCGGGGCCTCGCCGCCCAGGGCCCCGATAGGGCGGGCAGCAGCACCAGGGCCAGGACCATGGCCAGGTCCTCGACGATCAGCCAGCCCACCGCGATGCGGCCGCGCTCGGTGTCGATCAGCCGCCGCTCTTGCAGGGCCCGCAGCAGCACCACGGTCGAGGCCACCGACAGGGCCAGGCCGAACACCAGGCCCGCCCCCAGGGTCCAGCCCATCAGATGCGCCAGGCCCATGCCCATCAGGGTCGCGACGGTGATCTGGGCCACGGCGCCGGGGATGGCGATCCGCCGTACCGCCATCAGGTCCTTGACCGAGAAGTGCAGACCGACCCCGAACATCAGCAGGATGACGCCGATCTCGGCCAGCTGCGGGGCCAGTTCCTGATCGGCCACATAGCCGGGGGTGAACGGCCCGACCAGGACCCCGGCCAGCAGGTAGCCGACCAGCACCGGCAGCTTCAGTCGGTTGGCGATGGCCCCGAACACGAAGGCCAGGCCGAGGCCGGCGACGATGGTGGCGATCAGGGGGGTCGGGTGCAATGGCGCTCCTTGACGGTCAACATATTCGGTCGTAATCAACCAATATGGGTGACTTTTCCCGGATTTCCAGATGCCCCACGCCAAAATTCTTCTGCCGGCCCACTGTCGGGGCGCCCGTGGGCTGCTCAACTGGTCGCAAGCCGAGCTCGCCGAACGGGCGGGCGTGTCGCGCAGCACGGTCAAGGACTTCGAGACCGAACGACACGCCTTGCATCATAGCACCGAACGCCTCCTGATCGTGGCGATCGAGCAGGGCGGGGCGGTCCTGCTGACCGACGAGGGGGCTGGACCCGGCGTGAGGCTCAAGGCGCCGGAGACGAGCTAAGGAGAACAGGTGCCACACGAGGTTTCACCCGCCGACTACAAGGACCTGGTCCTGTTCCTGGCCACGGCCGGCATCGTCGCGCCGCTGTTCAAGCGGCTGAAGGTCAATCCGATCCTCGGATTTCTGCTGGCGGGCGTCATCCTGGGGCCGTTCGGCCTGGGCAGCCTGATCCCGGTCGCGCCGTGGCTGGACTATGTGACCGTAGACAGCCCGGCCGAGATCGCCCAGCTGGCCGAGTTCGGCGTGGTGTTCCTGCTGTTCATGATCGGGCTGGAGATCTCGTGGGAGCGCCTGCGCCTGATGCGCAAGCTGGTCTTCGGCCTGGGCGCGGCCCAGGTGATCGG
>NZ_PEGG01000326.1 GCF_002737765.1 Caulobacter sp. B11
TCAACCCGCGCGGGACGAATGAAGCCGCCCTCCTCGCGCAGGGCGATGGCCCGCTCGCTTTCCATCGGCGAGGTCAGGGTGGTGGGGGTCTGCTTGGGGACGGCGCAGCAGCCGGCGTCATAGTCGACCTTGGGCCGCAGGATCGGGCTGGGCGCCGCCACCCAGTGGCCGTCGGTCGGGGTCAGGAACAGGGTTTTTCCGCCGCCCGGCGCCGCACCAGGGCGTCGATGACGATCCGCTCGCCTCGAAGTCGGCCTTGCGCACATCTCCATCGCGCAGGCGGCCTGCAACAGCGAGCCTTCATTGACCCGGCGCAGCACGCCCGAGCGCATGAAGTTCTCGACGCCGATATTGAAGGCGAAACAGACCAGGGAATCGAACTGGTTCTGGTTCAGCGGCGTGTAGCTGTGCTCGTTGACCGCATGGGCCACCGTGATCAGGTCGTAGAGCAGCAACGCCTCGGCGTCCTGTTCCGAGACGGTCGCCCCCTGGCGGGCGGTCAGGGTGTGGCCGTAGCCGAGGGTCCAGCGGCCGTCAGGCAACTGGGCCGCCTTCATGCGGTAGCCTTCGAATCTCTTGATGAGATCGACGGCGGCGCGGGAGACCTGATGACGCGGTTTCATCGCGAGAAATGACCCAGTTTGAGACAGACGCAGTTGCGTTTGGCTCTCTCCGCGCAAGATAGGCGCCGCATGTGATGGATCGCCTAGGGGATGGCGTGAAAAATCAGTCGAACAGCAGGGCGGCGATCAGCAGCACCGAGAAGAAGCCCGCGAAATCGGTCAGGAAGGTCACGAAGATCGACGAGGACACCGCCGGGTCGCGACCCATCTTCTCCAGGGCCAGGGGCGCGAGGATGCCGCCGACCGCCGCGGTGAAGATGTTGGCCACCAGGGCCAGGGCCACCGTCGCCGACAGCCGGGGATTGCCGTAGAATAGATAGACCGCCGCGCCCATCACCAGGGCCAGGGTCAGGCCGTTCATCACGCCCACCATCAGTTCGCGCCCGACGATGCGGCCGGCGTTGGCGGCGGTCAGCTCCTTGCTGGCCAGCGACCGCACGGCCACCGCCAGGGTCTGGGTGCCGGCGTTGCCGCCCAGGGACGAGACGATGGGCATCAGCACCGCCAGGGCCACCAGCTTGGAGATCTCTTCCTGGAACAGGGCGATGCCGCTGACGGCGATGGTGGCGGTCACCAGGTTGAGCAGCAGCCAGGGCAGGCGCGAGCGGACGATGTCGATCACCGTGGCGTCGCGCCCGACGTCGGAGACGTTGGCCAGGGCCAGGATGTCCTCGCCGGCTTCCTCGCGGATGACCCCGACGATGTCATCGACGGTGATCTGGCCGACCAGCCGCCCGCCGGTGTCGACCACAGGGGCGCTGATCAGGTGGTACTTGTCGAAGATGTAAGCCACCTCCTCCTGGTCCATGTCGACGGTGATCTCGGTCACCGCCTCCATCAGATCGGCCAGGGGGGTCTCCAGCTTGCTGGTCAGCAGCAGGCTGATCGGCAGGGCGCCGACCGGCGTGAAGGATGGATCAACGACATAGACGTCGAAGAACAGGTCGGGCAGCGTGTCGCCGGACTGCCGCACGTGGTCGAGCGTATGGCCCACGGTCCAGAACTGCGGCGCGGCCAGGAACTCACGCTGCATCAGGCGGCCGGCCGTCTCCTCCCCATAGGACAGGGTGGTCTCGATCGCCGCGCGGTCGCCCTCGTCCATGGCCGCCAGGACCTGGGCCCGCTTGCGGTGGTCCATGTCGTCGATGACGTCGGCGGCGTCGTCGGAGTCCAGCTCCTCCAGCGCCCGGGCCAGGGTCACCGAGGGCGTGGCCTCCAGCACCTCTTCGCGCAGGTTGTCGTCCAGCTCGGCGATGATCTCGCCCAGCCATTCCGGATCGAGAACCGGAATGACGGCCTCGCGGTAGCCGGATGACAGGAAGCCCATCAGGTCGGCGACATCGGCCGGCTCCAGGGCGTGGACCAGCTCGCGCAGGCGCTCGGTGTCGCCGCGATCGCGGCGTCGACGACCATGTCGACATATTCGGGAT
>NZ_PEGG01000327.1 GCF_002737765.1 Caulobacter sp. B11
CGCCAGGCACGGGCGTTCATGTTGGTGAAGAATTCGACGAGGCGCGCGATCACCGCTCCTGCCTCGCCCATGCCCTGCCCGGGTCAAGCGCGACAAGCCGGCAATTCGCCTTTGCCGCGTGCAAAAGTCAGCCGAATGCGCGCCAGCAGCGCGCCTTAGGGTTAAGATTCGCCCGGCGCGACAAACCCGTTGCGGACCTGTCGTACAACAGCGTTATTTATCCACAGGCCGTGGCGTGCGACTCGACGCCGAGCGGAGGGGAAACGACGTGAAGACGGTCGCTGTGATCTCGCGCAAGGGCGGAGCCGGCAAGACGACCGTCGCCGTCAATCTCGCGGTGAGCGCCTTTCGCGCGGGTCGCAAGACCATGCTGGCCGATATCGATCCCCAGCGCTCGTCGTTCGACGCCCTGCGCGCCCGCACGATCGACGGCCCCGCCCTCGCCGGCATCAGCGCCGGAAAGCTGTTCCACGCCAAGTCGCAGGCCGCGCATGACGGTTTCGAGCTGTTGGTGGTCGACACCCCCGCCGCGCCCGACAGCGACGTCGTCCAGGCGGTCAACAGCGCCGACCTTTGCCTGCTGGTCTGCCGCCCGACCTTCCTGGACATCGCCTCGGTCGCCCGCTCGGCGGAGTTCGTGCGCAGCCTGGGCAAGCCGGGCCTGATCATCCTCAACCAGGCGCCGCCCAAGCGGGGCGGACTGGAGCCGGTCACCGTCCAGAAGGCCGTCCAGGCGCTGCGGTTCTGCAGCTTGCCGGTGGCCTCGGTCGGCCTGCGCGCCCGGGCCGCCTACCAGCAATCGATCGCCCACGGCCGCTCGGTCGGCGAGTGGGACGCCAACGGCGCCGGCGCGATCGAGATCGCCCGCTTGTGGGAAAACGTCGCGGCGATGCTCGCCTTCGACGACAAGGACCAGAACGCCAAGGTCGGTTAGGCCGCCCGTCTCCGCGCCGAGGGTGCCTTTGGCCCCTGCATCTTGCACTGTCGGCCCGACAGGCCGCCTTGTCGCGTTGCACCGCGGCAAGCGGAAGCGTAAAGACCGCGCAATCCTGAAACCGGCCACTTTCGCCAAGCCTCTCCAGGGGAGTCCTGAATCATGTCGCTCGAGTCCGCCGCCCTGCGGCGCATCGCCCCCTCGGCCACCATCGCCATCAGCGCCAAGGCCCGCGCGCTGAAAGCCGCCGGCCGCGACGTGATCGCCCTGTCCGCCGGGGAGCCCGACTTCGACACGCCGGACAACATCAAGGACGCGGCCATCCAGGCCATCCGCGACGGCAAGACCAAATATACCGACCCCGACGGCATGCCGCAGCTGAAGGAGGCGATCTGCGCCAAGTTCAAGCGCGAGAACGGCCTCGACTACAAGGTCAGCCAGATCCACGTCGCCCCGGGCGGTAAGCCGGTGATCTACAACGCCCTGGTCGCCACCCTGAACCCCGGCGACGAGGTCATCATCCCCGCCCCGTACTGGGTGTCCTATCCCGACATGGTTCTGCTCGCCGGCGGAACCCCCGTGGCGGTCGAGACCACGGCCGACAGCGGCTTCAAGCTGACGCCGGACGCGCTCGAAAAGGTCATCACGCCCAAGTCCAAGTGGCTGATCATCAACAGCCCCTCCAACCCCTCGGGCGGCGCCTATACCCGCGCCGAACTGCAGGCCCTGGCCGACGTGCTTCTGCGCCACCCGCAGGTCTGGGTGCTGACCGACGACATGTACGAGCAACTGGTGTTCGACGACTTCGCCTTCACCACCATCGCCCAGGTCGAGCCCCGGCTCTATGACCGCACCCTGACGATGAACGGCGTGTCCAAGGCCTATGCCATGACCGGCTGGCGCATCGGCTATGCCGGCGGTCCCGAGCCCCTGATCAAGGCCATGGCCAAGATGATCAGCCAGACCACCTCCAACCCCTGCTCGATCAGCCAGTGGGCGGCCGTCGAGGCCCTGAACGGCACGCAGGACTACATCAAGCCGCACCAGAAGCTGTTCCAGGAACGCCGTGACCTGGTGGTGTCGATGCTGAACCAGGCCAGCGGCCTGCACTGCCCGACGCCCGAAGGCGCCTTCTATGTCTATCCGTCCTGCGCCGGCCTGATCGGCAAGACCGCCCCCAGCGGCAAGGTGATCGAGACCGACGAGGACTTCGCCGTCGAGCTGCTCGAGACCGAGGGCGTGGCCGTGGTGCACGGCGGGGCCTTTGGCCTGTCGCCGTTCTTCCGCATCAGCTACGCGACCAGCAATGACGTGCTGGAAGACGCCTGCGGCCGCATCCAGCGCTTCTGCGGCAATGTGAAATAGACCTCTGGCGGCCCTGGCCTGAAGCCGGGGCCGCCTTTGCCTCCAAACAACCGTTTGACCCGGAGCCGCCGAGCGGGCGATCCTTTGGCCAACGCGGCCTCGGACCGCGAGCAGGAGGACGCCGATGCGCTTGAGCCAACCCCGAATCCAGCCGGTGGCCCATGACGGCTGGACCCCCGAACAGGCCGAGATCCTCGGCCCCCTGGGCGGCGGCGGCGTGATCCCGGCCGGGCCGGTGCTGAACATCTTCCGCACCCTGGCCCATGCGCCCAAGGCCCTGAAAGCCTTCCTGGGCTGGGGCAACTACATCCTCTCCAAGAACAACGACCTGCCGGCCCGCGAACGTGAGATCGTCATCCTGCGGATCGGCTATCTCTGCCGCTCGGGCTATGAATGGACCCAGCACGTGGCGATCGGCCATCGCTGCGGGCTGAGCGCCGCCGAGACCGAGAAGATCAAGGCCGGTCCGGACGCCGGTTGGAGCCCGGCCGACGCCGCCCTGGTGCGGGCCGCCGACGAACTGCACGCCGACCAGTTCATCACCCCGCCGACCTGGGCCGCCCTGCTGGCCCATTTCAGCGAGAAGCAGGCGATGGACGTGGTGTTCACGGCCGGCCAGTACACCCAGGTCTGCATGATGCTCAACACCTTCGGCGTACAGCTCGACGCCGGCCAGACTCTCGATCCCGACCTCAAGGCCTATTGAGCGCTCGGATTTAGTCGTCGATCCAGTCGCTCAGACCTTCGCGGGCATGCACCTCGCGCAGGCTGGGCAGGGCCCGCATCGTCGCCAGGTAGCGGCCGATATGCGGCCAGCGCGCCGCCGGCCGCGGCATGTTGCGCGACCAGCGCATCAGCATCGTCGCCAGGAAGTCCACAGCGCTGAGCCGCTCGCCCAGCAGGTGGACCCGGCCATCGGCCAGCTGGGCGTCGAAGCGGTCCCAGACCGCCTCGATCTGGGCGCGGCTGACCGCCTGGACCGCCGCTGCGGCCTCGGGACCGGCCGGCTCGTCCGCATAGAACCAGGCCCGGAAAGCCGGCAGCAAGGTGTTGGCCAGGGCGACCATCTCCTGCAGATAGGCCGGCCGCAGCGGGTCGCCGGGCGGCGGCGCCAGGCCCGCCTCGGGATGACGCTCGGCCAGCAGCATCGCCAGGGCCGCGCATTCGCGCACCGGCGCGCCGTCGACGATCAGGGTCGGCACCCGGCCGTCGGGATTGAGCGCCAGATAGGCGGCCGACTTCTGGGCCATGGCCTTGGTGTCGATGAGCACCAGTTCATGCGGCGCGCCGATCTGGATCAGCATCCAGTGGA
>NZ_PEGG01000328.1 GCF_002737765.1 Caulobacter sp. B11
GCGGCCAACTTCGTCCTGGCCAACTTTCCCTCCGCACCCGGAAAGACCGCCCGCGAGGCCGAGGCCTTCCTGGCTTCGCGCGGCTATCTGGTGCGGGCCGTGGCCAATTACGGCCTGCCTGACGCCATCCGCATCACCATCGGCCTGGAGGCGCACAACCGCGCCGTCGTCGACCTGCTGGCTGAGTTCATGGGCCGATGACCCATCCCGGCGTGCTCTATCCGAAGATGACCGTGATCGGCTGCGGCCTGATCGGCGGCTCGATCATCCGCGCCGCCCGCGCCCAAAGCATCGTCGGCGAGGTGACCGTGGCCGACGCCAGCGCCTTCACGCGGGCCCGGGTCGCCGAGCTCGGCCTGGCAGAGCATGTCACCGAGGACATCGCCGAGGCCGTCAAGGACGCCGACCTGGTGGTGATCGCCACGCCGGTGCTGTCGACCGCCGAGGTCGCCGCCGCCGTGGCGCCGGCCCTGAAGGCCGGGGCCACCCTGACCGATGTCGGCTCGACCAAGGCCTCGGTGGTCGAGGCCTTCGCCGCTCAGTCCCTGGACCATGTGTTCGTCATTCCAGGCCACCCGATCGCCGGCACCGAGCAATCGGGTCCCGACGCCGGCTTCGCCGAGCTGTTCGAGGACCGCTGGACCATCCTGACGCCACAGCGCCGCGACGACGAGGCCTATGCCGCCGCCGTCGCCCGGCTGTCGTCGTTCTGGCGGGCCATGGGGGCCCAGGTCGAGCTGATGGACGACAAGCACCATGACCTGGTCCTGGCCGTCACCAGCCACCTACCCCACCTAATCGCCTACACCATCGTCGGCAGCGCCGCCGATCTGGAGAACGTCACCGAGAGCGAGGTGATCAAGTTCTCGGCCTCGGGCTTCCGCGACTTCACCCGCATCGCCGCCAGCGACCCGACCATGTGGCGCGACATCTTCATCGCCAACAAGGACGCGGTGCTGGAGATGCTGGGCCGCTTCACTGAGGACCTGCAGGCGATGAGCCGCGCCATCCGCTGGGGCGACGCCGACACCCTGCACAGCCACTTCACCCGCACTCGCGCCATCCGACGCGGCATCGTGGCCGCCGGCCAGGAAAGCGCCGAACCGAACTTCGGCCGCGATCGCGGGAAGCACTGAGCGGTGAAGAAGCTCGTCTTGATCACAGCCGTCTTTGCACTTGGCGCGATCTTGCTCGCATTGGCCTTCGGCGGGAAGATCGGCTTGGACCTTGCGGTTCAACCCGCATCGATCAACGAGATCGCGCCGACCCTAGTTCATACTCAGAGTATCCACATAGGGCCGGAGGGCTCCTTAATGATCGGCGACGT
Organism: Caulobacter sp. B11; assembly: GCF_002737765.1. Lineage (GTDB taxonomy): Bacteria > Pseudomonadota > Alphaproteobacteria > Caulobacterales > Caulobacteraceae > Caulobacter. Next base: position 1,328 of record NZ_PEGG01000328.1, read on the forward strand.
CCACACCCGTCCCAAAACCTTGAACCGCGACCTGGAAGCGGCCTTCCGGAGACGCCGGGCGTCACCCGACAAGGCGCTTCAGCCGGTGGTGGTTTGGGCCACGCCTGACACGCCGCGATGGCGAGTCGATGAAGTTCGGAAAACGCTCGCGACCGGGGGCTGGACGAGGGTTTCGCTCTCCCTTTCAGCAAGCCGATCAACTGTTTCAGAACACAGAATCAGATAGCCCGGATCAGCCGATAGGGATCATCGGCCAAACGCTCAAAGCCCAGATGCTGGTAGAACAGCGCTGCGGCCTCATCGAGCGCATCCACAACCATAACGTGCCCGACGACCTCGCTTCGCGCCGCGCGCAACAGAGCGTCGACGACCAGCGCACCGCCCAAGCCTCGCCCCTGGTGGCTGACATCGATCGCCAAGCGGCCCAGCAGGATGGCCGGAACAACCGGATAGCGCGGCAACTTCCGGGCGCGTTCCGGCGACAACTGGTCAAGGATCAGAGAGGTCGCCGACAGGGTGTAGAATCCGGCGACCTTCGCATCCGTCGTCGCGACCGCCACGAAACACGCCGCGATGCGACGGCGAACATCCTGTGTGACCTGCTGCTGAAAATAGCGATCCAGACTCGGCGCGTCGCTGACGAAGGTCGACCGGTCATGGCCGGCCAAGAGTTCGATCGCATAGTCGCTCATTCGACGGCGCGAATAAGCTTCCGGTGGGCCGCGAAAGCCCGTTGAAACGCCGGCGACGCGGCCGGTGGGCGGCTGAGCAGATCGACGACCTGCTCCTGATCGGCAAGGGACAGCCGGATCATCTGGGTTTCCCGGATCGTCTGCTCAGCGGCGGCCTGGGCGGCGGCGGTGACGAAGTCACTGACGCTACGGCCCTGGATCTCGGCGGCTCGCTTGACCGCAGCCAGGGCGTCGGGCGTGATCCGGGCCTCGATGCGAGATGTACGGGCCGACGGCGGCATGGGGCGAACTCCTCATGAAAATGTACGGTGAAAATCTGGACATTTCAAGGAGCACATCCCAGGCGGGCTCCCCCAATTCGATGGGGGAGCCGCATCCTCAGGTAATACGCTTGGCGCTGGGGGGATCGCTGGCGGGGAAGCTTTCTTCCAGGCTTTCGTCGATCAGGGCTTCCTGACGATCCTCGGCCTTGTCCACATGATCGGCCAGTTGGTCGACCTTTTCACCTTCCGGCGGCGGCTCGACCGCCCGGCTGGTGGCGGTGGCTTCGGTCTGGAAGGCTTCCTTGACGTCGGTTTCGGACACGCGGTCCTCGGGATGTCCGGGCTGGCCCAAGTCCTGGGCCTGCGAGAAATCGCCCAGAACGCCGGGTTGCGAGCCGTCTTGCGGCGCGGTGGGATGAGTCATGGTGATGTCCTCCAAGAGACCTATCAAACGCCGGGAGGGGATCGGACGTTCCCTCGTTCAGGCGGCCGCCTCAACCGTCGCCGGCGACAGGGCCCGGGACAGGTCGGCCAGCAGGTCGGGCGCATCCTCCAGGCCCACCGACAACCGCACCAGCCCGTCGGCGATGCCGCAGGCCAGGCGCTCTTCGCGGCTATAGGTCGAGTGGGTCATGCTGGCGGGATGCTGGATCAGGGTCTCGGCGTCGCCCAGCGACACGGCCCGGCGGATCAGGGTCAAACGGTTCATCATCGCCACCCCGGCCGCGTAGCCGCCGACCAGTTCGAAGGCGATCATGCCGCCAAAACCCGGTATCTGGCGGCGAGCCAGGGCGTGCTGGGGAAAGCTAGCCAGGCCCGGCCAGGCCACATGGGCTACGGCGGGATGGGCCTCGAGCATGGCCGCCACCGTGGCGGCCGAGGCGCAGTGGCGATCCATGCGCAGTTGCAGGGTCTTGAGGCCGCGCAGCACCAGGAAGGCGGTGAAGGGCGACATCACCGCCCCGGTCATGTCCTTGACCCCGACCAGCCGCACCCGGGCCATGTCCTCGGCCCCGCCCACCGCCAGCCCGCCGATCAGGTCGCCATGGCCGCCCAGATATTTGGTCGCCGAATGGACGACGATGTCGGCCCCAGGGTGATCGGGCGCGTCAGCATCGGTGTGGCGTAGGTATTGTCGACCACCACCCGGGCGCCGGCCGCGTGGGCGATGGCGCTGATCGCGGCGATATCGACCAGCCGCATGTTGGGATTGGCCGGGGTCTCGAAATAGACCACCGGGTGCGCGCCGAGATCGCCGCCGTCAGAGCCGCCGGATCGGTCAGATCAACCGCCGTCACGGTGATCCCGAACCGCGCCAGGTCGCGCAGATAGGCATAGGTGCAGCCATAGAGGGTCTGGTCGGTGATCACCTCGTCGCCGGCCGACAGGAAGCTCCACATCACCGCCGTGATCGCCCCCATGCCCGAGGCGGTGGCGACCCCGGCCTCCGCGCTTTCCAGAGTGGCGATCCGCTGTTCCAGCAGGTCGGTCGTCGGGTTGGAGATCCGCGAATAGAAGTGCCCGGGCCGCGTGCCGGCGAACATCTCGCCGCCCGCCTCGGCGGTGTCGAAGGCGAAGGTGGAGGTCAGGTGCAGCGGCGGGGTCAGGGCCCCGTGCTCATCGGCCGGCTCATAGCCGAAATGGATGGCCCGCGTGGCGAAACCCGCCCCTTGATCGACTGACATTGACGCTCTCCCGCACGTTTCTAACGTGAGAATGCAGCGCTCTTGCCCGCAGCATCTTGCAAACTCGAGCTTCAAGAGCCTCTATCGTGGCAGAATCTGCCAAGGACGCGCCATGGACCTCAAGGACCGCCAGATCATCCGTGAACTGCAGAAGGATGGCCGCATCACCAACCAGGAGCTGGCTGAACGGGTCAACCTGTCGCCCTCGCCCTGTCTGCGCCGCCTGCGCCTGCTGGAGGAGGCCGGGGTGATCCGGGGCTACACCGCCCTGGTCGACCAGAAGGCTTATGGCCTGCCGATCACCGTTTTCCTGCGCATCCGCCTGGATCGCCATGGCGAGCCGGTGATCAAGGTGTTCGAACAGGCCATAGGCCGCATCGACGAGGTGCTGGACTGCTTCCTGCTGGCCGGCGGCGACGACTATCTGCTGCGGGTGATCGTCGCCAGCCTCGAGGCCTATGAGGACTTCATGCGCCGCAAGATCCACGCCATCCCGGGCATCGCCTCGATCGACACCAGCTTCGCCTATGGGGTGGTCAAGCAGACGCGGGTGTTCCCGGTGTGAGCGCGCGCCGGCATCGCGGGGCGAGGCCGGTCGACTCCAGAGAACATTGATATATGATTGTCGCCGTCATCGTCATCCGTCCCGGGGGGGAATCGTGACCGCCGTTCTGTCCAATGACATGCCGTCTGCGCCAAGGCCTGGCTTCAAGCCGCGCCATGCCTGGGATCGCTGGTTCTTTCCGATCCTGATCGCCGTCTTCTGGCTAGGGATCGTGATGGGCTTCGGCGGCGACATGATGCACCGGGCCCAGCTGGGCCAGCTGTCCTTCCCCCTGATCATCCACGTTCATGCGGTGGCCTATGTCGGATGGATGGTGCTGCTGACCACGCAGTTGACCCTGATCCGCCGGGGCAAGATCGCCCTGCACCGCAGGTTGGGCCTGGCCAGCCTGGGCCTGGTGGTGGTGATGTTGATCCTCGGCCCCATGGCGGCCTTCACCACTCAGGTGGCGCGCTTCGGCCAGCCGGCCAGCGATCCGGCCTTTCTGGCGATCCAGCTGGGAGGACTGGTCAGCTTCAGCGGCCTGATCGTCGCGGCGATCCTTAACAGGGCCAACAGTCCGCTGCACAAGCGCCTGGTGCTGCTGGCCACCTTGACCCTGGTCGACGCCGGCTTCGCCCGCTGGGTAGGGCCGATCTGGGGCCCGGTGCTGGGACCGGCGCTGCATTCGCCGTTCTGGACCTCCTACCTGATCTATTACGGCGTGACGGCGGGCCTGATGCTGGTCATTGGACTCTATGACCTGGTCACCCGCGGCCGGGTGCTGCCCGGCTATCTGCTGGGCCTGGCCTGGGCCTATGGCTGGCACTTCGCCATCGTGGCGGCCTATCTCAATCCAGCCTGGATCGCCTTCACCAAGGCCTGGGTCGCGGGAATGGCCGGGGGCTGAGGGTCGCCAGGCGCGGCGCCGCAGGCCACGCCCGCCCCGCTCGCCCGCCCTGCCCTCTGGACCCTTGCCCAAAGCGCCCGCTATCGTCGCGACTCAACCGCAAGGAGGTCGCGTTGTGGCCAAGTATTTCGACACCGTCGGCGAACTGCTGCTGATCTATCTGGGCGTGCTGCTGGTCGGGGCCGGGGCCTATGCAGCGCTCGAGCACAAGGCCTATTTGGACGCCTTCTGGTGGGCCTGCGTCACGGCCACCACGGTGGGCTACGGCGACGTCTATCCCGCCACGTTGGGCGGCAAGGTCGTGGCGATCGTGCTGATGCACGTCACCCTGCTGATGGTGCTGCCCATGCTGATCGGCACGATCTGCTCGCGTTTCGTCAGGGATCAGAACGAGTTCAGCCACCAGGAGCAGGAAGACCTCAAGGCCCGCTCTGCGTCGCCTGGAGGCCCAAGCTGGACGCGCTTGAACCGCGTTAGAGCCCTTTAGCAAAGCCGCCATAAACGTTTTGATTCTAGCGCTTATTTTTCCCATTTTCATGGCTCCATGAAAACGGGACAGGCTCTAGCCTGCCCCCAGACAGACCCGCCGCAGATTGGCCAGGACCTTGGGAATGTCCTTGCGCATGCCTTCACGGATCAGGGCCTTGGGAATCGGCAGGTCCACGCCAAGACGGTTCTCGTAGAACACCCGCGTGGCGGTCCCGCCCTTCAGGGCTTGCAGCCGCCATTCGCCCTGTTCGACCTTGAGGTCGCCCTCGACCAGCCGGAAGCGGATGCGGCTGAAGGGTTCGTAGTCCGAGCGGAACACGATGCGCAGGCCGGGCAGGAACAGGCTCTTGCGGGTGACATGCTCGCGCCACGTCCCAGCCGCGCCCCTGGTCGCCCGAGACGATCTTGCAGCTGGCCAGGTTGGTGATCATCTTGCCCGCCGTGGCGCAGTCGGTCATCAACCTTCCAGACTAGGGCCGGCGGGGCGGCGATGTCGATCACGCCTTGACGCGACCGGAGATGCCGTCGGGATCGGGCGTGACTTCGGCCCAGGCTTCGCCGCGCGACAAGGCGGCCTGGGCCTTGGTGTTGAGTTCGAAGGCCCAGGCTTCCGCTCGCCAACGGCCATCGCCGCCAAAGCCGGCCGCCAGACCTGTCCACCGATAAGCCATGCGCATGCTCCGCCGGACGCCATCCTGCATCCGTGGTCAGCTACGGGCCCGGCCGCCTGTCGGATGCGGGCAAGGCGCTCAGGCGCGGGCCAACTTCGCTGCAAGCAGGCTGAATGGAAGGGGGCCCTGGTCGAGGACCAGGCTGTGAAAGCGCTTCAGATCCAGGCCGCGGCGTCGGCGACCT
>NZ_PEGG01000329.1 GCF_002737765.1 Caulobacter sp. B11
GACCCGCACCCAGGACGAGGCCGTGGTCGCGGCCCGGGCCGTGGAGGACACCGCCCGCGAGGCCGCCGCCGCCCAGACCGCGATCCTGGCCGCCGAGGCCGCCATGCCGCCGCTGCGCGAAGAGGCCTCAATCGCCCAGGCGGTGCTGGGCCAGCTGGCGATCCAGAAGGACCGCGCCGAACGCGAGGCCCAGGCCGCCGCCGCCGAGTTCGCCCGGCTGTCGGCCGACCTGGCGCGGATCGACGCCGACCGGACGCGCGAGGCCCAGGGGCTGGAGGACGCCGTCGCGGCGTTGACGCGACTCGAGGCTGAGCTGACCGAGGTTCGCGACCTGATCGCCGCCGCCCCCGAGCGGGGGCCCGAGCTGGCCGCCGCCGCCCAGGCCGCCGAGGCGGCCCGTGCCGCCGCCGAGGCGGTGGTTGAGGATCTGGCCGCCCGCGTCGCCGCCGAAGACGCCCGGGCGCGCGCCGCCGCCCAGCGGCTGTCCGAATCCGAGGCGCGACTGGCTCGAACGGTTCGCGCCCTGGACCAGGCTAGGAGCGAGCGCGCCGCCTTGGGCCCGGAGACCGATCCGGCCGCCGCCGACGCCCGCCAACGGTTCGCCAACGCCCAGGCGGGCCTGGCCGCCGCCCGGACCGCGCTTGAAAAGGCCGAGGGCGACCGCGCCGTCGCCGCCCAGGCCGAGGCCATGGCCCGCGATCTGGCCCGCAAGGTCGAGGACCAGCTGGGTCGCCTGCGGACCGAGGCGCGCGGCCTGGCTCAACTGACCGCGCCGCGCGGCAAGAGCGGCTATTCGCCCGCCCTCGACGCGGTGACCCCCGAAAAGGGCTTTGGCGCGGCCTTGGCCGCCGCGCTGGGTGACGATCTGGAAGCCGCCCTCGACAGCCGGGCGCCCTCCTATTGGGGCGGAGCCGAGGCCGGCGCCCCGGCCTGGCCGGACGGCGCCCAACCGCTGGCGCCCTTGATCAAGGCCCCGCCGCAGCTTTCGGCCCGCCTGGCCCAGGTCGCCCTGGTCGCGCGCGCGGACGGTGATCGTCTGGCCACGGGCCTGCCCGTGGGCGCGCGTCTGGTGTCCCGCGAGGGCGACCTTTGGCGTTGGGACGGCTTTGTCGCCCGCGCCGATGCGCCCAAGCCGGCCGCCGTGCGGCTGGAGCAGCGCACTCGCCTGGCCGAGGTCGAGGCCGAGGTTGATCTGGTCGGCCCGCGCGCCGAGGCCACGGCGGCCGCCCTGAAGGCCGCCGCCGACACCCTGCGCGCCGCCGAGGAGGTCCTGCGCGAGCGTCGCCGAGGTCCTCCCGAGGCCGAGCGCCTGCTGACCGGGGCCCGCGAGGCGGTTGACCGGTTCGAGCGTGAGGCCGCCCGCCGCGAGGCCCGCGCCCAGTCGCTCGACGAAACCATCGCCCGTTTCGAGGCCGAACGGCTCGAGGCCGAGACCGCCCTGACGGCCGTACGGACCGAAAGCGCCGCCGCGCCCGACGCCGCTGACCTCGCGCCGCAGCTGGCCCAGGCCCGCCAGGCGGCGACCCAGTCCCGTGAAGCCGCCGCCCAGGCCCGCGCCGCTCTGGATGTCGAGACCCGCGAGCGCTCCGGACGCCAGCGGCGGCTCAGGGCCTGCTGAGCGCGATCAGGCCGACTGGACTCGGCGGCGCGAAGGCGGCGACCGCAGGATGGCGTTGGAGGCCGAGCGCGCCAAGGCCGCCGCCGCCCTGGAGGCCGCGCGTGAGGCGCCGGCCCAGCAGGAAGCCCAGCTGCTGGTGCTGCTGGACCAGTTCGCGGCCGCCGAAGCCCGCCGGGCTCGCGCGTCCGACGCCCTCGAAGCGGCCGAGACCGCCCGCCTGACCGCCGATCGCGCCGCCCGCGCCGCCGAACAGGCCGCCGGCGAGGCGCGCGAGCGCCGGGCCGCCCTGGTCGCCCGCCTGGACGGGGTGCGCGAGCGGTTCGCCGAGATCGCCGGCCAGATCCGCGAGTCGGTGCGGATGGAGCCCGAGGAACTGGGACGTCATATCGCCGGTGAGGCCGTGGCCGTGCCGACCGGGGCGGCCGGGGTCGAGGCTCACCTGTTCGCCCTGGAGCGCGAGCGCGACTCCATCGGGCCGGTCAATCTGCGGGCCGAGGAAGAGGCGCAGGAATATGCCGCCCGCCTGGAGACCATGCGCGTTGAACGGGCCGATCTATCCGGCGCGGTCGGCAAGCTGCGGGCCGGGATCGAGGAACTGAACGCCGAGGGCCGTGAGCGGCTGCTGGCGGCGTTCGAGGTGATCAACGGCCACTTCCAGACCCTGTTTCAGGCCCTGTTCGGCGGCGGTCAGGCCGAGCTGCGGCTGATCGAGAGCGACGATCCGCTGGAGGCCGGGCTGGAGATCTTCGCCTGTCCGCCCGGCAAGCGCATGGCCAGCATGAGCCTGATGAGCGGCGGCGAGCAGGCCCTGACGGCCAGCGCCCTGATCTTCGGGGTGTTCCTGGCCAATCCGGCCCCGATCTGCGTGCTCGACGAGGTCGACGCTCCGCTCGATGACGCCAATGTCGATCGCTATTGCAACATGCTCGACGAGATGCGCCGGCGGACCCGCACCCGCTTCATCGCCATCACCCACAATCCGGTGACCATGAGCCGGATGGATCGCCTGTTCGGGGTGACCATGGCCGAGCGCGGCGTCAGCCAACTGGTCAGCGTCGATCTTTCGACGGCCGAGCGGATGGTCGCGGCGCAGTAGACGCAAAAAAGCCGCCGCCTCTCGTGGATCCGAAAGGCGGGCGGCTTAAGCGGTCTGGAACAACCCGATCAGGAGATCAGGCTGCCCCATTCGCGGGCGCGGGCGCTTTTGGAGGTCGGGCCGCCGGTGGTCTGGCGATCCTTGCGCGCGGCGTACTTGGCGTCGCGGGCGGTCTTTTGCTCGGCCACGGTCAGAGCCTTACGCTCCTTGCGCTCGGCGCGCTTGGCGGCCAGGGCCTCTTCCTGCACGGCGAGGGCCGCGAGGCGTTGGGCTTCCTTGGCTTCAGCGCGGGCCTGGCGCACGGCGTCCAGTTCGGCCTGGCGAACGGATTCGCGCTGGTCGAAATTGGGGTCGGTGACGGTGGGTTTCGGCTTCAGTTTGGCCAGCATGGCCTTTTTGGCTTCGGCGGCGGCGGTGATGCGGTCGGCAAAGCCGGTGTTCTTCAGATGCGACATGAATCTTCTGATTGAGGGACGGACGGCTTTCTAAGACCTGATAAATGGCCAAAAAGCAAATCACGATCCCACTGAGAGACGGCGCGCCGAGGGTGTCCGGTGGGTGGACGCGGTTCCGCGCCGCAGGGCGTCCCAAGCGCTCGGCCCGCCATCGCCGTGGTCAGGGGTCGTGGTCAGGGGCCGCGGACGGTCG
>NZ_PEGG01000330.1 GCF_002737765.1 Caulobacter sp. B11
GGCATAAAGTACGCCTCGCGGACTCGCTGTCAAGCAATCCGAGGGTTCCATAAAGGAACCTTTATATGAAATCCCAACCCCGCCGTGTGGTTCGTCACCTCTCGTTTGAGGAGGCGGTCCAGGTCTGGCTGCGCTTCTGGTCGGGTGAATATCAGGACCGGATCGCGGCCTATTTTGACGTCAATCCGGGCCGCGTGAATGAGGTGGTCAAGGAGCGCAAGCACCTAGGCAGCCGTCAGGCAGCTTCGGCTTTGAAGGGTTAGCCTTCTTTGGGCGCGGGCTTCGGCTCGCGCCTTTTCTTCAGCGGCTCATGCGGTTTGTAGAGAATGTTCACGAGCCCTAACCAGGACGACGTTGAACGCGTCCTCGTCTCATCTTTCGTCTTCAGAAGGTTCATCGATCATGACTTCGAGACTTCCCGAGCTGCAGGGCGAGGGGCTGGAAATCTGCACCGCAATTGGCGTCCTTACACTAGCGGCTGTTTCCCTCGAAAAAAGCCTCGTCAACCTTCTCAGCGCACTCGGAAAGATATCGTTCGAGCGCTCTAGATCGCTATTCTATTCTACCGTGTCGGCGAAGGCGCGCTTGGATATGACGAGGTCCCAGATTGAGCACTCTGGCGTACCCGATGGTGTGAAGCGAGCAGCAACCAAGGCGCTCGATAAGGCGAAGAAGCTTACCGATCGTCGGAACGAGATTATTCACGGGGATATTCAAACCAACACCCTTGGGCGGTTTACCCTTACCTCCCGAATGACCGCCACCGCTAAGCCGATTCGACAGCGCCTAATCACCTCCAGCGAGGTGTGGGAACTGGCTGACGAATACGCTACACTATTTGATTACATGGACGAGCTGTCATCAGATATTTCGTTTCCTTTGATGCGGAATTCATGGACAGGAAAATACCCGTGACCGCCGCCTCTATGTCGCCGACAACTGATAGCCAACATCGCGATAAAGAGCCTCAACCCCTAAACCCGCGACACACACCCTTTATCGATAATCATCAAACACCCACCCCGCATCCGCCACGGATGGGCGCTCGCCTTAAACCCTTGGTGGAATTGGAGCTCTGGGGTCAGGCCGTGTCAATGACGACGCGTCGCGTCGCCGCGACGCGGCCGCCAGAGGCGGTCATTGACACGGCCTGACCCCAGAGCAAGCTCGCCTCCAAGGCTTTAGGGCGCGGCCTGCCCCGGCGGGCGTTCTTTCAACGCCAAGAGCGAGCCCCCTTCCCCCTCGATGGGGGAAGGGTCGGGGATGGGGGTGATGCGGCGGGTGATGACGCGCACGGAGCCCTTGGCTGGCGTGGGAGTCACCCCCATCCCAACCCTTCCCCCATCCAGGGGGAAGGGCTCAGAACGGGGACCCGCCGCGCTCCACCCCCGGTGACGCCGCCGCAAACCCCAACAAACTCAACGCCCTGCAAATAGTTCGAGCGCGCCCATCAGACGCGCTGAAACCGCCCGTAGACTTCTCGCCATCCCGTCGCGAGGGAGAGGGCTCTTGGATCCGGCCCGAGACGCGCGGCGGGTCGTGGTCGAGCGGGGCCGCCGGAGTCGCGGATGCGGGGCCGGACGGCTTGATCGGAGGGCGGGTGACGTAAACCCGCCTATCGGGAGGTCCGTCGGAGGACCCCCGCCCGCCCGAAGGTTCGCTCCGGGTCTCCGGGTCGATCGGGTTTGCAGCCTTCGGGGCTGGGTCCGGTCGCGAAGGATCAAGGCCTGGGTGGGGCAAAAGGCTGAACAAGGCCTGCGCGCCCCGGCCAGAGGGATAACGACCGCGCGGGGCGTCCAGCTTCGTCGAAACGGTACTTTTCATGCACAGCCTCCGGACGCGGTCCGGACGCCCCGCGCCTCTCCTGCCTTCACCCGCGCCGCGATCCGGCGCGGCGGTGCCGCCGTGCGCCGGGTATCGGCCTCGCCTTGAATTTCGGGAGAGATCTGAAGCTCTGGACTCAGCTGCCGCTGGTGCTGACCACGGCCGTGCCCGCCTTGTCGAAGCTGACCTTGATGGCGGCGCTGAGGGCGCTGACGGCGCTGATGATGGCCACGCAGATCAGGGCGACGATGACGCCGGTCTCGACGGCGGTGGCCCCGGACTCGTCGCGCCAGAAGCGGCTCAGAGCAGATCGCGCAGCCAGGCGACCAGCGGCACGTCGGCCGGCGGCATCGGATAGTCCGCCAGCTTGTCGGGCTTCACCCATGCCAAGGCCTCGTGCTCCTTGCGCGTAACCAGGCCTTCCCAGCGGCGCAGAAGGAAGAGTGGCATCAGGAGGTGAAAAGACTCGTAACCGTGGGATGCGAAAACAAACGGCGCAAGGCAGGCTTGAGCCACCCGGATCCCCAGCTCCTCGTCCAGTTCGCGGATCAGGCACTGCTCGGGCGTCTCGCCCGGCTCGACCTTGCCGCCGGGAAACTCCCACAGCCCGGCCAGGGCCTTGCCCTGGGGCCGCTGGCAGATCAGCACGCGGCCGTCGGCGTCGATCAGGGCGGCGGCGGCGACGAGGAGGGTGGGCTTGGTCATCGGACGGGTTTGGCGCGGGGCGGTCGCGGTTGCAAGAGGCCGATCGGCTCGAAACCCAACCCGCGAAAGGCCCCTCCACGCGCCCGCGACCTCCCGCCCCTTGACTTCGCACCTGCAATAAACGATGTAAGCCCCGCGCCATCTGGCGCTATCGGCGCTCCAGTCGCGTGAAGGTCCCTCTTGGACCGGCCTGTCGAGCGCCCTGAAACTTTCCATAAGACCGCCCGGGCCACGCGGGGCGCTCCCAACCGACCCGTCCCATGGACGCGCCGCGCGAGGACCGCGCGCGCCGTCATGCGGCACTGTCTGAAAGACACCCGACTTGACTCAATTTACCGACCTTGGCCTGGCCAAGCCGCTGCTCAAGGCCCTGACCGACAAGGGCTACACCACCCCGACCCCGATCCAGGCGCAAGCCATCCCCACCGTCCTGTCGGGCCGCGACCTGCTGGGCATCGCCCAGACCGGCACCGGCAAGACCGCCGCCTTCGCCCTGCCGATCCTGCACCGCCTGGCCGAGAACAAGAAGCCGGCCCCGCGCCGCGGCTTCCGCTGCCTGGTCCTGTCCCCGACCCGCGAACTGGCCACCCAGATCGCCGAAAGCTTCCGCGACTACGGCAAGCATATGGGCCTCAGCGTCGCCACCATCTTCGGCGGCGTGAAGTACGGCCCGCAGATGAAGGCCCTGGCGGCCGGCGTCGACGTGGTCGTGGCCACCCCGGGCCGCCTGATGGACCACCTGGGCGAAAAGAGCGCCATCCTGTCGGGCGTCGAGATCTTCGTGCTCGACGAAGCCGACCAGATGCTCGACCTCGGCTTCGTGGTGCCGATCCGCAAGATCGCCAGCCAGCTGCCCAAGGAACGCCAGAACCTGTTCTTCTCGGCCACCATGCCCAATGAGATCGGCAAGCTGGCCGGCGAACTGCTGAAGAACCCGGCCCAGGTCTCGATCACCCCCTCGGCCACCACGGTCGAGCGCATCGACCAGTCGCTGATCTTCATCGAGGCCCAGCGCAAGCGTCCCCTGCTGGCCGAACTGCTGGCCGACAAGGCCGTCGAACGCTCGATCGTCTTCACCCGCACCAAGCGCGGCGCCGACCGGGTGGCCAAGTATCTGGTCGCCCAGCGGCATCGAAGCGGCCGCCATCCACGGCGACAAGACCCAAGGCCAGCGCGAGCGGGCCCTGGCGGCCTTCAAGGCCGGCGAGGTCAAGGCCCTGATCGCCACCGACATCGCG
>NZ_PEGG01000331.1 GCF_002737765.1 Caulobacter sp. B11
CGAACAAGTCGGGGACCGCCTCCCCCTTTCAGGGGAGGATCTGCGCGGCATTGAACGGGGATCGACCGCGCTCTACCCCCCGCCGCCCCCACAAACCCCCAACAAACTCAACGCCCTGTAAGCGCCAATCAGACGCGCTCAAAACCACCCCCATAATCATCCTCGTCTCCGTCGCGGAGGAGGGCGCTTGGTACCGACCCGAAGCGGCGACGGAGATGGAATCGAGCGGGGCCGCCAGGCCGCGCGGGCCCTGTGCTCGCGACGCCATGGCGGGTCGACAGGGTCGGGAACGCTTTAAACCGGCCTATCAGGATCAGTCGGGGTCGAGACGGGTCGCCGATCGACTTTGGTCCTGCCCGTCCGGGGGCTCTTGGGAACCCGGGGTGAAAGACCCCCACGCCTCCCGTCCTCACGGCGCAACGATTTCGCGGAGCGGTCGAGGTCAGCCGAAACGCAAAACAAACATCACGGTCATCCGGGCTTGCCCCGGCCGCTCCGCGCCTCCTCAGTCCAACTCGCAGCGCAAGCGTGAGGTCGATGGATCGTGCCTCTTGAATCCCCTCCCCCTTGCGGGGAGGGGGCAGGGGGTGGGGGTGTCGGCTCCGTGTCGGCCGATGCAGGCGCCGGCGCCCCCATCCCCAACCCCTTCCCCGCGAGGGGGAAGGGGCTTTTCAACCCAACGATAGGAAAGCCCATGCCCAAATCCGCACCGCCACGCTCACGACGCCGGCGGCCGCGCCGCGCCGACCATGTCGAGACGCGGTTCATCGCGGTCCTTAACCGCTGGATCGCCCTGGTCGACGAGACCCGACGCGATGTCGAACGGGTGGCGCACAAGACGCCCCCGGCCCAGCTGACCAAGGCGAGGGCCATTCTGGATCAGGCGCGCCGCGACTTCCTCGAGACCCGGGAGGTGATGTCCGCGCCGCTGGACCTGCCGGGCCTGTCCGCGGCCCTGCGTGGCGAGCGCCGGGTCTAGACGTCCAGGTCGTCGACGGCGAACTCGGCGTTTTCCTGGATGAAGCGGAAGCGTAGCTCGGGTTTGCGGCCCATCAGGGTCTCGACCAGGTCTTCGACATGGGCCTCGTCGCGCGGCAGGGTCACCCGGGCCAGGGTGCGGACGGCCGGGTCCATGGTGGTTTCCTTCAGCTGGGCGGCCATCATCTCGCCCAGACCCTTGAAGCGGCCGATCTCGGGCTTCTTGCCCTTGAACATCGTGGCCAGCAGCTCGTCCTTGTGGGCGTCGTCGCGGGCATAGGCGCTCTTGCCGCCATGGCTGAGGCGGTAGAGCGGCGGCAGGGCCAGGAACAGGTGCCCGCCGCGGATCAGCTCGGGCATGGTGCGGTAGAAGAAGGTGATCAGCAGGCTGGCGATGTGGGCGCCGTCGACATCGGCGTCGGTCATGATGATGATCCGCTCGTAGCGCAGATCTTCCTCGCGATACTTGCTGCCGCCCTGGGCTCCCAGGGCCTGCATCAGGTCGGACAGTTCCTTGTTGGCGCTGAACTTCTCGCCGGTGGCCGAGGCGACATTGAGGATCTTGCCGCGCAGGGGCAGGATCGCCTGGTTCTTGCGGTTGCGGGCCTGTTTGGCCGAGCCGCCGGCGCTGTCGCCTTCGACGATGAACAGTTCGGCCCCGTCGACCGCCCCGCCGGCGCAGTCGGCCAGCTTGCCGGGCAGGCGCAGCTTGCGGGTCGCCGAGGCGCGCTGGACTTCCTTGTCCTTGCGACGCTTGAGCCGTTCCTCGGCCCGCTCGATGACGAATTCCAGCAGGGCCTGGGCGGCCTTGGGGCTGCCGGTCAGCCAGTGGTCGAACGGGTCGCGCAGCGCCGCCTCGACGAAGCGCTGGGCCTCGCTGGACGACAGCTTTTCCTTGGTCTGACCCTGGAATTCCGGGTTCTTGATGAACACCGAGATCAGGGCCCCTGCCTGGGCGATGACGTCGTCGGCGGTGATGATGCTGGCCCGCTTCTCGCCCTTCAGCTCGGCATAGGCCTTGAGGCCGCGGGTCAGGGCGGCGCGCAGGCCGCTCTCATGGGTGCCGCCTTCGGGGGTGGGCACGGTGTTGCAGTAGGACTGCATGAAGCCGTCATGCTCGCCAAAGCCGCGCGGCGTCCAGGCGATGGCCCATTCGACCGCCCCGGCCTCGCCCTTGCGCTCGATGCGCCCGGCGAAGCTGTCGGGGGTGACGACCTCGAGGCCCTTGGTGCGCTCGGCCAGGAAGTCGGCCAGGCCGTTGGGGAAGTGGAACACCGCCTCGGGCGGGGTCTGGTCCTGGATGCGGGAGGGATCGCAGGACCATTTGATCTGCACGCCGCGAAACAGATAGGCCTTCGAGCGGGTCATCCGGTACAGGCGAGCGGGCTTGAAGGCCACGCCCTCGCCGAAGATCTCGTCGTCGGGCTTGAAGCGGACCATGGTGCCGCGCTTGCGGCTGGGGCCGATCTTCTCGACAGGGCCCAGGGGCTTGCCGCGCGAAAACACCTGCAGGTGCTCGAACCCGTCGCGCCAGACCGTGACCTCGACCCGTTCCGACAGGGCGTTGACCACCGAGGCGCCGACGCCGTGCAGGCCGCCGGAGGTTTCATAGGCCTTGCCGCTGAACTTCCCGCCGGCGTGCAGGATGGTCATGATCACTTCCAGGGCCGACTTGCCCGGATGCTTGGGGTGCGGATCGACCGGCATGCCCCGGCCGTCGTCCTTGACGCTCAGAAAGCCGTCGGCGTCGAGCTTGACCTCGATGGTCTTGGCGAAGCCGGCCACGGCCTCGTCCATCGAGTTGTCGAGCACCTCGGCGAACAGGTGGTGCAGGGCCCGCTCGTCGGTGCCGCCGATATACATGCCCGGCCGTTTGCGCACCGGCTCCAGGCCTTCGAGCACCTCGATGTCGCTGGCGGTATAGCCGCCCGACGAGGGGACGGACCCGCCGGAGATCTCGGCGGCGGTGGGCGGCGGCGGCGCGGCGGGGCGAACCTGGGCCTCGACGTGGGGCTCCCGCGCCGGCAGCGGCGCCGCGGGCGGCGGCGACAGGGCGTCATCGAAAAGCGAAAGCGAGGCGGGGGGCGCGTCTTTAGCGGACATTACGGGAACATGCGTCGATTCGGAGGGAAGCTCCGTATGGGCTTCGGGGAGTCGCCTGAAAAGGGGCGTCTCGTCGCGGGGAGGCTTTTGTTGGCGACGGCGACCAGGATCGTCGCCGAGCGGGGGTGGTGTCGGCAAGCCCGACGGAGGGGGAGAATCTGCGAACAGAGTGCAGTACTCCTCCCCCTTCAGGGGGAGGAGCTTGTCAGTCCCTACCGGTAGGCGACCGGCATGCCGTTGTCCGGGGCCGCATAGCGGTCGCGAAGCTGGGTCTGGCGAGAGTCCTGAGGCTGTTCGACCCCGGCGATGAACACCTTGGACGCCCAGGTCGTGGTTTCCAGCGGATC
>NZ_PEGG01000332.1 GCF_002737765.1 Caulobacter sp. B11
GGTGGTCATGGCCTGGTAGAGCGCCGCCGTTCCGCCCGCCATGGCGATGGCGGACAAGAGTTGCCGTCGTGTCGGTGTACGGACGCCTGCCGCCATGATGCTTCCCCCAGGAATCGCCGGCCCGGCGATCATGGGTTTGGTCTAACAAGCCCAGCGGCTGCGTACGCGCCGGACCGCAGGCCAGCGCCGGCGAAGTTCCTGAAGGTCTGGTTTTAGATCAGCACGGCGAAGCCGCTGCGCAGGAACCGTGCAGCGGTCTCAGAGGGCCCTGACGAAGTCCGCGAGGGCCTTGGGATAGAGCCGGTGCTCCTGTTCCAACACGCGCGACGCTAGGGCGTGCTCGTCGTCGCCCGGCAGAACTGTCACGCGCGCCTGGCCCAGGACAGGGCCCTCGTCGACGCCGGCCGTGACCAGATGCACCGTGCAGCCCGCCTCGGCGTCGCCCGCCGCCAGAGCGCGGGCATGGGTGTTCAGGCCAGGATAGGCGGGCAGAAGCGAGGGGTGGATGTTGAGCATTCGGCCGGCCCAGGCGTCGACCAGGAACGGCGTCAGGATGCGCATATAGCCGGCCAGGGCGACGACCTCGATCCCGCGCTCGCGCAAGGCCGCGTCAATGGCGTGCTCATGGGCGGCCCGGTCCTTGCCGAACGGCTTCTGGTCGACGCAGAGCGCCTCGATCCCGGCCGCCGAAGCCGTAGCCAGGCCGCCGGCCTCAGGCTTGTTGGCCAGGACCAGCGCGATCTCGAACGGGCAGGCGGGATCCTGGGCGGCCCTGACCAGGGCCTCCATATTGGAGCCCCGGCCGGAGATCAGGACGGCGACCTTGGTCTTTGAAGTCATGAGCAGATCCCCATCCTTCTCCCACAAGGGGAGGCGGAAGCTAGGCCGCCACCAGCTGTCCGCAGACGAAGGCGTCCTCGCCGGCGTTGAGCAGGGCGGCCAGCACGGGCTCCGCGTCTGCGGCGGCGACGACCAGGATGAAGCCCACCCCACAGTTGAAGGTGCGGCGCAGTTCGTGGTCGGAGACCCCGCCGACCTCTTGCAGCCAGGCGAACACCGGCGGCAGGGGCCAGGCGCTCCAGTCGAATTCGGGAACCAGGCCCTCGGCGATGCAGCGTGGCGGGTTCTCGATCAGGCCGCCGCCGGTGATGTGAGCGCCGCCTTTGACGCGGCCCGACTGCAGCAGGGGCAGGATCGACTTCACATAGATGCGGGTCGGGGCCATCAGGGCCTGGGCTAGGGTCTTGCCGGCCTCGAAGGGGCAGGGCGCGTCCCAGGCCAGGCCTGAGCGCTCGACCACTCGGCGCACCAGACTATAGCCGTTGGAGTGCGGGCCCGACGAGCCGACGCCGATGATCAGGTCGCCGGCCCGCTGCTTGTCGAGCTTGGGCAAGACGCCGTCGCGCTCAACCGCGCCGACCGAGAAGCCGGCCAGGTCATATTCGCCGTCGCCATACATGCCGGGCATTTCGGCGGTCTCGCCGCCGACCAGGGCCGCGCCGGCCAGCTTGCAGCCGTCGGCTATGCCGGCGACCACGCTGGTGGCGGTGGCGACATCCAGCTTGCCGGTGGCGAAATAGTCGAGGAACAGCAGCGGCTCGGCGCCCTGGGCCAGCAGGTCATTGACGCACATGGCCACCAGGTCGATGCCGACCGTGGCGTGCATGCCGGTGTCGATGGCGATGCGCAGCTTGGTGCCCACCCCATCCGTGGTCGAGACCAGAAGCGCGTCCTCATAGCCCGCGGCCTTAAGGTCGAACAGCGCACCGAAGCCGCCCAGACCGGCCTCAGCGCCGGGGCGCCGGGTGGCCTTGGCCAGCGGCTTGATCGCCTCGACCAGGGCATTGCCTGCGTCGATATCAACGCCGGCTTGGGCGTAGGTGAGGCCATTGGGCTGGTCTGTCATCGCGGTCGTCCTGAATTCTTGGCCCGATCACGCGGATTTCGTCCTGAAACCATGCTTCGCGCTTGCAGACTCGGGGGTGCGCGAGGCTATTAGCAGCCGATGACGACGATCACCACCACCGCCGCGCTGGCGGAGTTTTGTAATGAGTTGAAGGGGCAACCTTTCATCGCCGTGGACACCGAGTTCATGCGCGAGACCACCTATTGGCCCAAGCTCTGCTTGATCCAGGTCGCATCTCCCGACTCCGAGGCCTGTATCGATCCGCTGGCCGATGGCCTGGACCTTGAGCCCCTGCTCGAGCTGCTGCGTGACACCTCGATTTTGAAGGTGTTCCACGCCGCGCGCCAGGACGTCGAGATCTTTAACAATCTCAACGCCATGCCGACCCCCTTGTTCGACACCCAGGTGGCGGGCATGGCGGCCGGGTTTGGCGAGCAGATCGCCTATGACGCCCTGGTGCGTCAGATGCTGAAGATCGAACTGGACAAGTCCAGCCGCTTCACCGACTGGGCGCGCCGCCCGCTCAGCGACGCTCAGCTGACCTACGCCATCGCCGACGTCACCCATCTGGCGACCCTGTTCCCCATGCTGCGCGAGCGGCTGGAGAAGGCCGGTCGTCTGCCTTGGGTCGAGGAAGAGATGAAGGCCCTCTGCGATCCCGCGGCCTATGACGTGGATCCAGAGAAGGCCTGGCGTCGCCTGCGTCCGCGCAAGACCCAGCCCAAGTATCTGGCGGTGTTCAAGTCCGTGGCGGCCTGGCGCGAGCGTACGGCCCAGACCCGCGACCAGCCGCGCGGCCGCATCCTCAAGGATGAGGCGATCGACGAGCTGGCGACCCAGGCCCCGACCAGCCTGGAGGGCCTCAATACCCTGCGCGGCGTGCCCAAGGGCTTCGGCGGCAGCAAGTTTGGTCCCGATCTGCTGGCGGCCATCAAGGCGGCCCTGGCCGATCCGGAAGGCTATGCCCCCGTGCTCGACAAGGCCGGCCCGCCGCCGCCCGCTTCGGCCGGCGCCGTGGTCGAACTGTTGAAGGTGCTGCTGAAGGCCCGCGCCGAGGAAGCCGGCGTCGCCTCCAAGCTGATCGCGACGGTCTCGGATCTTGAAAAGATCGCCGCCGACGATGAGGCCAATACGCCTGCCCTGGTGGGCTGGCGACGCGAGGCCTTCGGCGCCGACGCCCTGAAGATCAAGCGTGGCGAGCTGGCCCTGGTGCTGGATGGGGCCCGCGTTCGGGTCGTCGAGGTCCGTCGGGCCCCCAAGCCCGACTGATCCGCCTTTAGCTGATCTTGAGTTTCAGACCGAGGACCTGGGCCAGGGTGCTGGCCCCGCTTGCTGGTCTGTTCGCCGAGCAGCAGGTCGGCGAAGCCAGTTTCGGCGGTCAGGATCAGATGATCCCTGTCGATCATCAGGCGCGACCGCGCCAACAAAGGCGCGCTTCGGCCCGAGAGGTCGCAGCCCAGCCGGATCGCCGCCCCCAGGGATCGCGCCCGCTTGATCTGGGCCGGGCTGAGCAGACGCTCCAGCATGCCCATTTCCGGCGGGGTGTAGGAGGTGGCGTGCCGGGCGAAGGGCGGCGACGGCCAGGAAGGCCCGCTCGGCGTGGCTCTGACCGGCGATCGGGGCGCGCAACACCTGCTCGAACACCAGGTCGGCGCGGTGGTCTGGGTGGAGCGGGGCGCGAGATCGGCCAGGCGACAGGCCGAGGCCACTAGGACGCCGTCGCGGTCGTTCATGCAGCTGGGCAGCATCGCGAAGGCCGGGGCCAGCCAGGCCTCGAGCCCCGCGCCGAGCTCGTCGGCGACTCCCTGACGGGCGCCCAGCGAGGCGCAGCCCTCGATCAGCGGGTCCAGACCCCGTATCCTGGGCGCCATGGCTTCGAACAACAGCCCCTCGCGGACGCCATAGGCCGAGATCCTCGATGCGCTTGCAGTCGAGGGCCTCGATGATCTGCTCCAGCACC
>NZ_PEGG01000333.1 GCF_002737765.1 Caulobacter sp. B11
ACTTCTACATCCTGTGCCCCGACAACGACGTCACCCGCACGGTCGACGAAAAGCGCATGGCCTGGGCCATCGGCGACATCATCGAGAACCGCCCGGCCCTGTCGCGCTGGCACGACGACTGGAAGGACGCCTTCGCGGCGTTCATGGCCAGGGCGTGACCGCCTACACCGTCACCAAGGCGACCCCGAAGCCCAAGCCCGCCGTGGGCGATGAAGGCGGGCCGGCGGTGGTCTCATCCGGCCCCGACGGCGTCGACGTCGTCACCTTCGGCTGCCGGTTGAACGCCTACGAATCCGAGCCATCCGCGCCCGCGCCGCCGCCGACGGCCTGTCGGACGCGGTGGTGTTCAACACCTGCGCGGTGACCAACGAAGCCGTGCGCCAGGCCCGGCAGGCGATCCGCAAGGCGCGCCGCGAGCGCCCCGACGCGCGCTTCATCGTCACCGGCTGCGCCGCCCAGATCGACCCCGCCGCCTTCGCCGCCATGCCCGAGGTCGACCTGGTGCTCGGCAACGCCGAAAAGGCCGCGCCAGGAGCCCTGCTCGACACCTCCACCCGCGTGCGGGTCAATGACATCATGTCGATCAAGGAGACCGCCGGTCACCTGATCTCCGGCCTCAAGGACCGCGCCCGGGCCTATGTCGAGGTCCAGAACGGCTGCGACCATCGCTGCACCTTCTGCATCATCCCGTTCGGACGCGGCAATTCCCGCTCGGCCCCGGCCGGCGAGGTGGTTGAACAGATCCGCCGCCTGGCGGCCGAGGGCTATAACGAGGTGGTGCTGACCGGGGTGGACGTCACCTCCTGGGGAAGCGACCTGCCGGGTCAGCCGACGCTGGGCCAGCTGGTCGGGCGGATCCTGAAGCTGGTTCCCGACCTGCCTCGCCTGCGGCTGTCGTCGATCGACGCAGCCGAGATCGATCCCGACCTGTTCAAGCTGCTCGAGACCGAGCCGCGGCTGATGCCCTATCTGCATCTGTCCCTGCAGGCCGGGGACAATATGATCCTCAAGCGGATGAAGCGCCGCCATAGCCGCGAGGACGCCCTCAAGCTGGTGGCCGAGGTGCGCCGGGTACGCCCCGACACCGCCTTCGGCGCCGACCTGATCGCCGGCTTCCCGACCGAGAGCGAGGAAGCCTTCGAAAACACCCTGAAGCTGGTGGAAGAAGCAGGCCTGGCCTTCCTGCACGTCTTCCCCTACAGCGCCCGCCCCGGCACGCCGGCGGCGCGGATGCCGCCGGTCAAGGGCCCGGTGATCAAGGACCGCGCCCGTCGCCTGCGGGAAGCGGGCCAGGCCGGGCTCGAACGCCACCTGCAGCGCCAGGTCGGCCGCGTGCTGTCGGGCCTGGTCGAACGCGACGGCGTGGCCCGGGCCGAGGACTTCACCGAGATCGCCTTCACCGGCGAGGCGCCTTCAGGCCAGATCCTGGCCTTCCGCGTCACCGGCCATGATGGGTCAAGGGTGACCGCCGAGCGGGTCGCCTGATCAGGCGACCGTCCTGCGGGTCTTCCAAAGCGACCAGCCGACGCCGGCGGCCAGGATGACGAAGGTGATCGACAGCGACAGGCTGGCGGGGAACTTCTCCCAGCCCAGGGCGTCGGCGATGAAGATCTTGCCGCCGATGAACACCAGAAGCACGGCCAGGGCCTGCTTGAGATAGGCGAAGCGGTGCAGCACCGCCGCCAGGGCGAAGTACAGCGCCCGCAGGCCCAAGATCGCCATGATGTTGGAGGTGTAGACGATATAAGGATCGGTGGTGATGGCGAAGATCGCCGGCACCGAGTCGACGGCGAACACTAGATCGGCCAACTCGACCAGCACCAGGGCCTGGAACAGCGGGGTCGCCAGACGGGCGGCCTTGCCGGTGCGTGGATCGACGCCCGGGACGAAGAAGCGGTCACCTTCCAGCCGGTTGCTGATCGGCAGCGCCCGACGCAGCCATTTCAGGGCGGTATTGTTATTGAGGTCCAAGGGCTTGTCGCCCGCGAACAGCATCTTGACGCCGGTCAGGATCAGGAAGGCGGCGAATATGTAGAGGACCCAGCCGAACTGGCTGACCAGGGCCGCGCCTACGCCGATCATGATGGCCCGCAGCACGATCACGCCCAGCACGCCCCAGAACAGCACCCGGTGCTGCAGGGCCGGCGGAATGGCGAAGAAGCCGAAGATCAGGGCGATGACGAAGACATTGTCGATCGCCAGGCTTTTCTCGATCACGAAGCCGGTCAGATATTCGACCCCGGCCGTGGCGCCCAGCTGCATCCAGACCAGGCCGCCGAAGCCCAGCCCCAGGCTGATATAGACCAGCGACATCAGCAGACTTTCACGCACGCCGATCTCGCGTGTCTTGCGATGCAGAACGCCAAAGGTCAAAGGCCAGCAGCGCCACGACGGCCAGCAATGAAGCCCCGCCCACATCCAGAGCGGTTTGCCGATCACCGCAGGGTCAGAAAGATCATGATCTCGCTCAGGCCTTTAGGCCGCCGGACCCAAGCGTTCAGGCTGATCGCGGCGGGCGGGGTTTTTGCGGAAACGCGGCAGGGCTGGGCTTCCTTTGCCGACCGGACGGCTTCATCACGGTTGGCAGGAAACAC
>NZ_PEGG01000334.1 GCF_002737765.1 Caulobacter sp. B11
CGGGCCCTGACGGCCCTGATCGTGCCGGAAATCCAGTGGAACGCGGCCTATGCCACCGCTTCGCGTGGCGATTCTCGGCACCACCATCAGCCCCTATCTGTTCTTCTGGCAGGCCGGCCAGGAGGGTCGAGGAACAGCACCGCCATCACGCCAAGCCCCTGTGCATCACGCCCAATGAGGCGGGGCCCGAGCTGCGCCGCATCCGCACCGACACCCTGGTGGGCATGGCGTTCAGCACCCTGGTCTCGCTGGCGATCGTCTTCGCCACGGCGGCGACGCTGAACGCCAACGGCATCACCGACATCACCACCTCGGCCCAGGCGGCCGAGGCGCTGAAGCCGATCGCCGGACCCTTCGCCTTCGCCCTGTTCGCGGTGGGCATTATCGGGACCGGACTGCTGGCCGTGCCGGTGCTGGCCGGCTCGGCCGCCTATGCCGTCACCGAGATGGTCGGGGTGGCGGGCAGCCTGGACGCCAAGCCGATGCGGGCCCGGCTGTTCTACGCCACCATCGCCGTGACCACCCTGCTGGGGGCGGCGCTGAACTATACCGGCATCGACCCGGCCCGGGCGCTCTACTGGGCCGCCGTGGTCAATGGCGTGCTGGCCGCGCCGCTGATGGCGGTGATGATGCTGATCGTCCGCAATCCCCGGGTCATGGGCCGCCTCACCCTGTCGACCGGCGCCACCGTGCTCGGCTGGGCCGCGACGGCGGTGATGACCATCGCCACGGTGATCTTCTTCGTGACGGCGCTTTAGGGGTGAAGGGCGAGCTTAAGCTGCTCCCCCTTTGGGGGCGCTGTCGCCCCCGGGGCGCGCGAAGCGCGCGCCCGAGGATAAACTCCGCGACTGAGGGGGGTCTTCCCGACCAGCGCCGCGCTACCCCCTCCGGCCCTCTGGGCCACCTCCCCCAGAGGGGGAGGATCTACGGGGCGTCGCGCCTCCCGTCCCGCCTAGCGGGGAGCCATCCTTACATCTCACGGCGAGACGATCGCCGGTCTGTCCAGGTTGCTCAAGGCCGGCCCGCCGGGCCGCCGCGGAGCGGCCGGTCGAAGACCGGGGTCGGTGGACCAACCTGGACAGACCGGCACGCTTCAGCCTCCAGGAGATTTAAGGACGAGCGCGACGCGGGGCGTCCGCTTGCGGGAAAGGAGCCAATACCCGAATCCGACCCTGAGCGGACCCTGAGTAGGTCAGCTGTCAGCGCACTCACCGGTCGAAGGTCAGTGGGCTCCTTGGCTAGATGGCAGGTGGTTCTTGTCGTACTTGCCGATCCGCTCGACCAGCGTCTGACTTGCCTGGTTCATGCCGATGAGTTCGACCTCAGCGCCCTGGCGGCGATACCGGAATACGACCTTGTCCACGGCAGCAACGCCTGTCAGGTCCCAGAGGTGGGCGTCGGTCATGTCGATCTCCACCCGCGTTGGATGGCCGTGATGCTCGAAGCTCGCGGCGAAGAAATCGGCTGAGGCAAAGAACAACTGGCCGCTGACGCGATAGAGCAGAAGGCCCTCTTTGGGAGACACGATTTCTTCGACTGCGATTGTCTTGCCGACCTTGCGCATAAAGAAGATCGCTGACAGCAGGACCCCAAGCATCACGCCCTTTGACAGATCGTGCGTCACCACGACGGTCGCCGTAGTCGCGATCATGACAATGGAGGACTGTATTGGCGTCGAGCGCAGGCGCAGCATCGAGCCCCAGTCGAAGGTGCCGATTGACACCATTATCATTACGGCGACTAACGCCGCCATCGGTATACGGGCCACCCAATCTTGCAGCACGAGAATCAAGAACAGCAGAAACAGCCCCGCCCACAGCGTGGACAGGCGGCCTCTGGCGCCTGACGTGACGTTGATGATTGACTGGCCAATCATGGCGCAGCCGGCCATGCCGCCGAACAGGCCGGACA
>NZ_PEGG01000335.1 GCF_002737765.1 Caulobacter sp. B11
CAGGGTCTGTCTGAGGAACGGAAAGGCCAGGAGCCCCAGGCACCGATCCGAGTTGATATGGACGGCGTAGCGGGAGATCTGCTCGTCGGTGCGACCCAGGATGTCGAAGGAGTGGGTTCGAATCGTGAAGGGGACGCCGATGGCTTCGGACATCTGGTGGATCACGTCGCTTGTGTGCAGGTAGTGGCCGTGCAGCACATCGGGCCGGAACGACTTGGCCACCTCGGCGACTTCGGAGTGCCGGGTCACGGCCTGAAATGGGAACGCGCTGCCGAACCGCTTGTGCGGCGGCAGAAACGAAACGATCTGCAGTTCATGCCCGGCCGTCAGATAGCGGATTTCGCTATCCTTGTAGGTTTGCGACAGGGTTGGGTAGTTAGTCAGAACGCAAAGGACTCGCCGCTTCACGAACGCTCACTCCCAGAAGACCTGAGCGGTTCAACTAGGCGTTTTTTGTCTCGGTGAAAAGTCGTTGTTTGAAGCCTGCGCGTGTGGCGCGGATCCTCGGGTGTTGGCGGTCGAGCTCAACAAGATTCCGACCGAAAGCCGTGTCACCTACCGTCGCGGCGCGGGGTCCTCGGCTGACCCCGCGTGATGTGCCTGGCCGTTACCGGGAAAAAGGTCCGACTAAGGTCAATTATCGATCGGGGTGGGATGGCGGACAGAGTGGGATTCGAACCCACGGTAGACTTTCACCTACGGCGGTTTTCAAGACCGCTGCCTTAAACCACTCGGCCATCTGTCCAGCAGCGGGCGCTATAACAGGGGTTGGCGCGGGGCTCCAGTCCGATTGGCCGCATCCAGCCTTAACCAAGCCTCAAGTCTGTTGAGCGATCCTGGTCCAGCGTCAAACAGCCTTGGCGCGGCTGGGCCGGAACAATGGGCATTTTCGCGCGCCCGAAGATTGGCGTCTTGCGGCGACTGGCTGTCCTGGCCCTCGTCGCCGGCAGCCTCGCGGCCTGCGCCACCCCCAGGGGCCCACAGTCCACCGCCATGTCCGGCAAGGCGCGACCCTATAGCGGCCCGCCGCCGGCCGGCTCGACAAAGGGGCTTCGCGGGACCGAAAAACCGTACCAAATCAAGGGTGTATGGTACTACCCTCAAGCCGATTCCGACTATGATGTGAAGGGCGTCGGCTCGTGGTACGGCGAGCAGTTTCACAACCGTCGAACCGCCAATGGCGAGATCTTCGACATGGACCTGCCCTCGGCGGCCCACAAAACCCTGCCCTTGCCGAGTCTGGTCGAGGTGACCAACCTCGACAACGGCAAGAAGATGGTCGTGCGGGTCAATGATCGCGGACCCTTCGTCGGCGATCGGATCATCGACCTGTCAAAGGCCGCAGCCGAACAGCTGGGCTATGCGCGCCAGGGCGTGGCCCGCGTGCGGGTGCGCTATGTCGGCCCCGCGTCGAAGACGGCCATGGCGGCGCCGCGCCGGTTCGCCGCCGCGCCTTCACCGCCGCCGCCGCCGCCGCGCTACGTGCCGCCTCGACCCGCCTATCATGAGGTTTCGCCGGACGATCCGCCGGAAAAGCCTGTTCGATCGAGCCGGGCGCTCTACCAGGTCCAGGCCGGGTCGTTTTCCGATCGCGGCAACGCCGAGCGCGCCCTGGCGCGGCTGGGCGCCGCCGGCGGCGCGACCATCGAGGCCATTCAGCGCGAGGCGGGTACGCTTTATCGGGTCGTGGTTTCCGCCGGCGCCGACGAGGCTGACGCCTGGGGGTTGCGTGATCGTGTCGTCGCGCTCGGCTTCTCGGACGCCACGGTCGTTAGACCCTAGACAGGCGAGGCGATCCGGTCGAATTGAGGCGGGTGACCCGTGGAATATTCATCAGCTTCGAAGGCGGGGAGGGGGCGGGCAAGTCCACCCAGATCCGCAAGCTCGCAGACCGCCTGACCGCGCTGGGCAGCGACGTCGTGCTGACGCGTGAGCCCGGCGGCAGTCCCGGCGGCGAGGTGATCCGCGAGATCCTGCTCAATGGCGCGGCCGACCGCTGGTCGCCGGTCACCGAGACCCTGCTGATGTACGCGGCCCGTCGCGACCATATCGAGCGAATCATCCGCCCGGCGCTGGATCGCGGCGCCATCGTGCTCTGTGACCGTTTCGCCGATTCGACCCGGGCCTATCAGGGGGCGGGCGGTGAGGCCCCCGCGTCGCTGATCGCGGCGCTGGAAGAGCACATCCTCGGCGGCACACGGCCCCTGCTGACCCTGATCTTCGACCTGCCGGCCGAGCTTGGCCTGGCCCGGGCGATCAGCCGGGGCGGCGAGGCCCGCTTTGAGTCCAAGGGGCTGGAATTTCACGATCGCCTGCGGGCCGGCTTCCTGGAGATCGCCCGGCGCGAGCCGGAACGCTGCGAGGTGATTCAGGCCGACGCCCCGATCGATCAGGTCGCCCAGGCGGTCTGGGACGTGGTTTCCACCCGTCTGGACCTGTAGCGCTTGGACGCCCCGCCTCATCCCCGCGACGTCTTCACCCTGGAGGGGCTGGAGGCGGCAGAGCACGCCTTTCTGGACGCCTTCCAGCGCGGACGGCTGCACCACGCCTGGCTGCTGACCGGTCCCGAAGGGGTCGGCAAGGCGACCCTGGCCTATCGCATGGCCCGCCGGTTGCTCGGCGGACAGGCTGATACGACCTACGGCGCCCTGGCGTGTCGCCTTCCGATCCCGTCAGCCGCCAGGTCGCGGCGCGCGGTCGCATCCCGACCTGATGGTTCTGGAACGCGCCACCGACGACGGCAAGGCGCGCAAGTCGATCCCGTCGACGAGGCCCGCCGCCTGCCGGAA
>NZ_PEGG01000336.1 GCF_002737765.1 Caulobacter sp. B11
GAACGAGGCGTGCTCGCGGATCTCGGCGTTGGTTAGGTTTCGACCGTCGACGAACAGCCGCAGAGGCGAATCCGCCCGTGGCTTGAAGGAGGCCTTCAGGCCGACCTGGGTGTAGCCGTCGGTCGGTGTTTCAAAGGCGGCGACCCGATCCTGGCCGGCGACCCGGCGCACGTCGAGCGTGGCCTCGAGCCGAGGCGTCGACCATGTCGCCGAACCCGAAACCGCCCAGGGCGGCACGCGGGCGGGCGCGCCGGCGTCGGTGTCGCCTCGAACCCAGTCGGCCACGCCGTCCAGGTGCAGGGCCTGCTCCCCCGAGCGCCAAGCCTCGAAGCCTCCCTCAAGCTCCACGCCCTGGAAGCGGGCGCCGGTCTGAAAATACTGGAAGACGGGCAGACCGTCCTCGACCGCGCCGGTCGGGGCCTCCTCGATGAAGCCGTCATAGCGCGCGCCCCACAGATGGGCCTCGGCGTGCGCCCGGTCGGATTTCCAGCGGACCGTGGCTTCCAGGGACAACACGGTTTCGGAGTCGAGGTCCGGCGCCCCCAGCTCGAAAGCACCCGTGCCGGGATGGGGCCGTTGGCGAAGAGTTCGAACTCGGTCGGGGCCCGACCGTTACGCGACAGGCTCAGGGCGTAGAATAGGTTGCCGGTGGGCTTGAGGAACACCCCCAGCGAGGCCGAGACATTGTCGAAGCTGCGCTCCTGGGCGGCGGTGGTGAGGGTTCGGCGGTCCAGCCGCAGGCCGGTGTCGACGCCCCAGGTGTCGCGATCCCAGCGCTGCAAGGTGAAGACGCCGTATTCCTGGATATCCGTACCCGGCACGAAGGCCTCATCGCCGATCGCCTGGAACCCCCGCGACAGGGCCTGGAAGCCGATGGCGCCCTGGTGGCCGTTATGTTCGCGATGGACCAGTTCGACCCGGCCCTCGACGCCGTCAGCCAGGAACCGGGTGCCGGTCTCGCCGGTGTCGACCAGCACCTCGGCGTGCTCATAGTCGGCATAGCCGATCGAGACGCGAACCTTCTCGAACAGATCGCCGTCGAGGGCCTGTTCGCCTCTCAGGTCGTAGCGGGTCTGTTGCAGGTGAATCGAGATCGGGCCTTCGGCGTCGGGATCGATCGGAGACAGGATCTGGGCGTAGGGCACACCATAGGTCGTGTCGGTGCGCTTGACCGACAGGCCGAAAAAGCCCCGGTCGTGGACATAGGAAACCCCGGCGCCATAGGCGTCGACCTCGACGTCGGTGTTGCGAACCGTCTTGTCCGGGTCGACCGTCAGGCCGTCTCGGGTCGCCAGGCGATCCGTGACCGGCGCCACGGGCACGGCGTAGTCACCGGTCTGGCGGTGGGCGGCGTCGAGGGCGAAGACCAGGGGGCCCGCCCCGAATTTCACGGCGCCGCTGATCGCCAGGCCATCATCGACCGACGATGCCGAAGCCGAGACACGCCCCTCCGGACCGTGGTCGGCCGGCCGTGAGGGCACCCGGTCATCGATCATGTTGACCACGCCCCCGATGCCCGAGCCGCCATAGGCCAGGGTCGAGGGGCCGCGCAGGACTTCGATGCTGGAGGCTTCGCCTGGGTCGGAGGCCACGGCGTGGTCCGGTGACAGGGCGCTGGCGTCCACCTGACCCACGCCGTTCTGCAGCACCATGACCCGAGGGCCCGACAGGCCGCGGATCACGGGGCGCGAAGCGCCAGGCCCGAAAAAGGTCGATCGCAGTCCTGGCAGGCCATTGAGCACATCGCCGATGCCGGCGGGCGGGGCGAGGTCCAGCTGTTGGCGCGAGATCACGTTGACGCTGCTGGTCACGGTGTCGAGCGAGACGGCGTAGGGGGCCGCCGTCACCACGACCTGCGAGACTTCCGTGTGCTGCGGAGCGTCGGCCGCGCTGGAAGCGGACGCGGTATCGGCGGCGCGGGTGGCGTTGGCGGCGGACAAGGCCAGCAGGCTGACGGCGGCGAAGGCAAAGCGATAGGTCATGGAAGGACGCCCTTGGAGCCAGGAGAG
>NZ_PEGG01000337.1 GCF_002737765.1 Caulobacter sp. B11
CGGCTGTCGCTGGTCAGCAAGGCCGAGCGCGGCTACGCCCTGGCGCTGGACGGCCGCGAGCAGCGGCGGCTGGGGGTCGATCGCGACGGCTTCGTGCTTCATTCCGACCTCACCGCCGGCCAGGCCCTGCAGGCCCTGGGTCAATCCGCCCTGGCCAGGCTCTGCTCCGACGGCGAGAGCCTTCGCGAACGACCGAGCCCGGAAGCCGTGCATCGCCTGCGCGTCGCGGCCCGTCGGTTCCGCGCCCTGCTCTCCGCCTTCAAGACCCTGACCGATGATCCGGCGGCGCGGCGTCTGCGCGAGGAGCTCAAGTGGCTGGCTGGGGCCCTGGGCCCGGCGCGCGACCTGGATGTCTTCATTGACGAGGTCTGGCGGCCGGCCGCCACGACGCCGCCATCGGTCGAGCATGGCGACGCCGAGGGACACGCCCAGGCGCTGGTCGCCTTCGGACGGGCGCTGCTGGACGCCCAGGCCACGGCCTATGGACGGGCCCTGGCGGCGCTGGACAGCGACCGCTATCGCGCCCTGACCCTGGAGGCGGCCGCTTGGCTGGAGGCCGGGCCGTGGCTCACGGCGCCTGGCCTGGCCAAGGCGCGCGACGGCGAGGCCGCCGCCCTGGCCCGCAAGGCGCTGACCAAGCGCCGACATACGATCCTCAAGCGTGGCGAGGACCTCGCCAACCTTGACCCCGCCACCCGCCATGCCCTGCGCATCAAGGGCAAGGTGCTTCGGTACGCCGCCGAGGACCTGGAACCGCTGTTTCCCGATCATCCCAAGCGCGCCAGGCGGTTCATCGAGGCGGTCAAGACCCTGCAGGACACGCTCGGCGCCCTCAATGACCTGATCGCCCGCGACGCCCTGGCCAAGGCCGTGGTCCTGGACAGCGACGACGCCGAGGCCGCTTTCGCCGCCGGCCAGCTGACCGCGCCGGCCGAGGCCGAGGGCCTGCTCATGCCCGCCGCCGTCGCGGCCTTTGACCGTTTCGCCGAGGCCAAGCCGTTCTGGTGACGCGCCGCGCAGCCACAGGGGCGCTCGGTGTCGCGAAAGGCATATAAAGAAATCCTTATGCGTTAATTGCCCAGTAGGCTTGGAAGCGCTATAGAGCCGGTCAAGACATCATCCGACCGCAGGAGCCCGACCGTGGCCGACTACATCGTCAAGGACATCTCGCTCGCCGATTACGGCCGCAAGGAAATCGCCATCGCCGAGACCGAAATGCCCGGTCTGATGGCCACCCGCGCCGAATATGGCCCGGGCCAGGTGCTGAAGGGCGCCCGCATCGCCGGCAGCCTGCACATGACCATCCAGACCGCCGTGCTGATCGAGACCCTCACCACCCTCGGCGCCGACGTGCGCTGGGCGTCGTGCAACATCTTCTCGACCCAGGACCACGCCGCTGCGGCCATCGCCGCCTCGGGCGTGCCGGTGTTCGCCTTCAAGGGCGAGAACCTGGTCGAGTACTGGGAATACGCCCACAAGATCTTCGAGTGGAGCGACGGCGGCTATCCGAACCTGATCCTCGACGACGGCGGCGACGCCACCTTGCTCTGCGTGCTGGGCCCCAAGGCCGAGAAGGACCCGACCCTTCTCAACGACCCGCAGAACGAAGAAGAAGAAGCCCTCTACACCGTGATGAAGCGGTATCTGGCCGAGAAGCCGGGCTTCTACACCGCGATCCGCGAAGCCATCACCGGCGTGTCGGAAGAAACCACCACGGGCGTCCACCGCCTGTACCAGATGGCGCAGAAGGGCGAGCTGCCCTTCCCGGCCATCAACGTCAATGACAGCGTCACCAAGTCCAAGTTCGACAACCTCTATGGCTGCCGCGAAAGCCTGGTCGACGCCATCCGTCGCGGCACCGACGTGATGCTGTCGGGCAAGGTCGCCGTGGTCTGCGGCTATGGCGACGTCGGCAAGGGCTCGGCCGCCTCGCTGCGCCAGGGCGGCGCCCGCGTCATCGTCACCGAAGTCGATCCGATCTGCGCCCTGCAGGCGGCGATGGAAGGCTATGAGGTCCAGACCCTGCAAGACGTCTCGTCCAAGGCCGACATCTTCGTCACCGCCACCGGCAACAAGGACGTCATCACCCTGGACGACATGCGGGCGATGAAGAACAACGCCATCGTCTGCAATATCGGCCACTTCGACTCTGAAATTCAGATCGCCGCCCTGCGCAACTTCAAGTGGGACGAGATCAAGCCGCAGGTCCACCACGTGGAATTCCCGGACGGCAAGAAGCTGATCGTGCTGTCCGAAGGCCGCCTGGTGAACCTGGGCAACGCCACCGGCCACCCCAGCTTCGTGATGAGCGCCAGCTTCACCAACCAGACCCTGGCCCAGATCGAGCTGTGGACCAACCGGGCCTCCTACGAGAACCAGGTCTATACCCTGCCCAAGCACCTCGATGAAAAGGTCGCCTTCCTCCACCTGGAGAAGCTGGGCGCCAAGCTCTCCAAGCTGCGTCCCGACCAGGCCGAGTACATTAATGTTCCGGAAAGCGGCCCGTTCAAGCCGGACCACTACCGCTACTAGGATCGCCTGACGGTGATCGGATCAGGCCCGCTCGCGGAAACGCGGCGGGCCTTTTTCATGCCCGCTCGACGGGCGCGCCCCTGACGCCCCAGCGCAGCAGGGCGGCGGTGGCGGCGATGACCACCAGGTTCAGCAGGCTGCCCTCCGGACCGGTCGGCCCGCCGCTGAGCCAGGCCGCGCCGAGGGGATGTCCGCTCATCAGGCTGCCGGTGGAGTCATGACCGCTGTTGCCGACGCCGAACAGGAATGACTGGGCCCAGTTCCAGGCGGCGTGATAGCCGATGGCCCACCACAGCGAGCCTGTCTTCCAGACGCTGTAGCCGAACACCAGGCCAATCAGCACGACCGATACCAGGCCGATCCAGCCCTCGCCGGCATTGCTGAGGTGCCCGGCCGCGAACAACAGGGATGTCAGGATGATCGCCCAGCGGTAGCCGAGGCTGCGCGCGAGCCGGGCCAGCAGGTAACCGCGCAGGACCAACTCCTCATAGAGCCCGATCATCAGGCAGGCGACCAACCACAGCAGCCCCTGTCGCAGGGCCTGCGCCCCGTCCAGGGCAGGCGGATCAAGCCGCAGCGCGTCCAGGGCGACCAGGATTCCAGCCAGGGCGGCCATCATGGCCAATCCGATCGCGGTGCCTTGCGCCAGTCGCGGCAAAAGCGGGCGCGGGGCGAGCCCGTATTGCGCTGGGCTCCGGCGTTCGACCAGCGCCATGCCGGCCGTGGCGACGACGACCGAAACCAGCATCAAGGATACGACGCGAATCGTCCCCAGGGCGCTGTCAGGATCCCGCCCCATGACGGCGCTGCTGACCCCGGCGGCGGACAGGCCGATCGCCAGGCCGATCTGGACCACGCCCGCCATCAACAGGAACAGCAGAACGCTCCAGCCGAGTCTCAAGCCGGTCGGCCCGACGAAAATCCAGGCGATTCGACGGCTTAGGCCGACCTTGGGCCGGGGTGCGGACTGGGGCATGGGCGTCTCCTCCGGGGCAAGCTTTACAAGCCCGCTATGGCCGCGAACAGCCTGATCGCCGTCCGGCGCCGATGTGCGCCCTGTTCAAGGCCGCTGGGCTCCGCTAAGCCGCTTTCCATGCCCTTAGCCCTGATCAATCTC
>NZ_PEGG01000338.1 GCF_002737765.1 Caulobacter sp. B11
ACCAAGGGGTCAGGGCGAGCCCCTACTCCTCCACCTCGGCGCCATAGGCCGCCATCAGGGCCATGTTGAGGATCCGCGACACCGAGGCTGACAGCGGCGCGATCTGGATCGACTTGTCCAGGCCCAGCAGCACCGGCCCGATCACCGTCGCCCCGCCCAGCGCCTGCACCAGCTTGGTCGAGATCGAGGCGGCGTGGATGGCCGGCATGATCAGGACATTGGCGCTGTCGGTCAGGCGCATGAACGGATAGTTGGCGCGGGCGGCCGGGTCGAGGGCCAGTTCGGGGGGCATTTCGCCCTCGAATTCGAAGTCGACGTCCATCTCGTCGAGCATGGCCACGGCTTCGCGCACCTTCTCCGAGCGCAGGCCCATCGGGTTGCCGAAGGTCGAATAGCTCATGAAGGCGACGCGCGGCTTGAAGCCCAGACGGGCCACGGCCCGGGCCGCCTCGCAGGCGATCTCGACCAGCTCCTCGGCCTCGGGCAGCTCGGTGACATTGGTGTCGGCCACGAACAGGGTGTGGCCCTTGGCCAGCAGCACCGACATGCCCATGATCCGGCCGCCGGGGGCGGGATCGACGACGCGCAGCACCTCTTCCAGGGCCTGGTCAAAGCTGCGGGTGACGCCGGTGACCATGCCGTCGGCCTCGCCATGGGTGACCATCGAGGCGGCGAAGCTGTTGCGGTCCTGGTTGATCAGCCGCTGGACGTCGCGCTTGAGATAGCCGTGGCGCTGCAGGCGGGCATAGAGGGCGTCGACATAGTCGGGGCTGCGGTCGCTGAGCCGGGCGTTGACGATCTCGATCTCGACGGCGTCGGGATCGAGCCCGACCACCTGCATGTTCTCGCGCACCAGGTTCTCGCGGCCGCAGAGGATGGCCTTGCCATAGCCGCCGCTCTGATAGGCGTGGGCGGCGCGGATGACGCTGGGATCCTCGCCCTCGGCGAAGACGATGGTCTTGGGATTGGCCATCACCGCGCCGCTGATCTTCTGCAGGAAGCCGGCGCTGGGATCCAGGCGCTGGGCCAGGCCGGCGCGATAGGCGTCCATGTCCTCGATCGGCTTGCGGGCCACGCCGGTGTCCATGGCCGCCTGGGCGACAAAGGGCGGCACGTACCAGATCAGCCGTGGGTCGAAGGCCGAAGGGATGATGTATTGCGGGCCGAACTTCAGCTGGCGGCCGTGATAGGCGGCGGCGACCTCATCGGGAACGTCCTCGCGGGCCAGCATGGCCAGGGCGTTGGCGCAGGCGATCTTCATCTCATGGTTCACGCGGCGAGCCCGCACGTCCAGCGCGCCGCGGAAGATGTAGGGGAAGCCCAGGACGTTGTTGACCTGGTTGGGATAGTCGCTGCGGCCGGTGCCCATGATGGCGTCCTTGCGCACGGCGTGGACCTCTTCGGGCGTGATCTCCGGATCGGGATTGGCCATGGCGAAGATCACCGGATTGGGGGCCATGCTGGCGATGATCTCGGGCGTGAAGGCGCCCTTGGCCGACAGGCCGAGCAGCACGTCGGCGCCCTTGACCGCCTCGGCCAGGGTGCGCAGCGGGGTGTCGACCGCGTGGGCGCTCTTCCACTGGTTCATGCCCTCGGTGCGGCCGCGATAGAGCACGCCCTTGGAATCGACGGCGATGCAGTTCTCGGCCCGCACCCCCATGGCCTTGATCAGCTCCAGCGAGGCGATGCCCGCCGCCCCGGGGCCGTTGAGCACGACCTTGACGTCTTCCAGCTTCTTGCCGGTGATGAAGCAGGCGTTGATCAGGCCGGCGGCGCAGATGATCGCCGTGCCGTGCTGGTCGTCATGGAACACCGGGATGTCGAGCAGCTCCTGCAGCTCGGTCTCGATGCGGAAGCATTCTGGGCTCTTGATGTCCTCCAGATTGATGCCGCCGAAGGTGATGCCGATATTCTTGACCACCGTGATGATCTCGTCGGCGTCCTTGGAGCTGATCTCGATGTCGATGCTGTCGACGTCGCCGAAGCGCTTGAAGAGGACGCTCTTGCCTTCCATCACCGGCTTCGAGGCCAGCGCGCCGAGATCACCTAAACCAAGAATGGCGGTGCCGTTGGAGATCACCGCCACCAGGTTGCCCTTGGAAGTGTATTCGTAGGCCATGTCCGGATCGGCGGCGATGGCGTGGACGGGCACGGCGACGCCGGGCGAATAGGCCAGGGACAGGTCGCGCTGGGTGGCCATCGGCTTGGTCGGCACGATCGCGATCTTGCCGGGGGTCGGGTAGCGGTGGAAGGCCAGGGCCTCCGCGTCGGTGAAAGTCTTCTTCTCCGAGTCGCTCATCCGGTGTTTCCCGTCCTGCAAGTCTGTGACTGTGGCCGCGCCGAACGATGCGACGCGCCCTTATGCTGAGGGCGCACCGTAACGGCGGGGTCGCCGCCTCACAACCTCGTACGATCACAATGTTGGCGCGCAAACGCTTGTATGGCTTGGCGTTGCGTCAGGTCGGGCGACCTTGGGTCAACCATTTGGCGGGCGATTGCGACGCTTGATGCGGCCGGCGCCATTGACCCGGCGGGCCCCTTCGGTGACTAGCCAATGACCAGACCTTGGAGATCGCCGTGAGCCAGACCCGCGTCAACGTCGCCGTGGCCGGCGCCCTGGGCCGCATGGGCCGGCCGTGGCCAGGGCCCTGGACGGCCAGGACGAGCTCGTGCTCGCCGCCCGCTTTCGACCGCCCCGGCGCGACGGGCGAGGGCCTGGTCGCCCGCGAGACGGCCCTGGCCCAGGTCGACGTGGTCATCGACTTCACCCTGCCCAAGGCCTCGGTCGAACTGGTTGAGGCCTGCCTGGCCCGGGTCGAGGCCGGTCAGACGGCCCCGGCCCTGGTCATCGGCTCCACCGGCTTCAGCCCGAGCAGCTGGCGCGGATCGACGCGGCCGCCGGCAAGCTCGCCATCGTCCGGTCGGGCAACTATTCGCTGGGGGTCAACATGTTGCTGGGCCTGGTGCGCCAGGCCGCCGCCGCCCTGCCGGCCCGCGACTGGGACATCGAGGTGTTCGAAGGCCATCATCGCCGCAAGGTCG
>NZ_PEGG01000339.1 GCF_002737765.1 Caulobacter sp. B11
ATGAAGTCGCCGCTGGTGGCCTACGCCACCAGCTTCTTTCCCGCCGCCCACGAGCTGGAAACCCTGGTGTTCCGCCTCACCGGGGCCCGGCAGATGCGGGTGTCCGAGCTGCTGTCCGACGTGCCCGCCGCCCGCCGGGGCCGGGTCGAACGCGCGATCCTGACCCTGGCCAAGTACGGCGTCGTCAAGATCCACGCCCGTTCCCTGACCATCCCGCAATAGGGTGCCGGCCCGGGGCGGGGGCTTCTAGCGGCGGATTTCCTGGCGAAACTCGTCGCTGAGCGCCACGGCGCCGGCCCGCTCGACGCGATAGCGCGCGGTATAGGTCCCCGCCGGCCAGCCGCCCGCCCGGGCCTTGCGGCCGACGAACATGAACTGTTGGGCCTTGTTGCGGTCCAGCACCACCGGGGCCGACGTGGCGAGGGTCTCGCCGCCGGGACCGGTCAAGGAGAGGGTCAGGCTGTCGCCCTGCTTGAGGCCGGTGGCGCGGACGAAGGCGATCATCGGCGTCTCGGGGCCGACCCGGACATCCTCCAGGTCGCCGGCCTCGACCCGGGCCATGGTCGGGGTGTCGGCGGTGAAGCCGCGATTGAGCACCGTGCTGGGCTTGTAGGCCAGGCCAGCCCGCAGGCCCGGATCCCACATCGAGGTCCCTCCGCCGCAGGCCGAGCCGACCGCCCCGCCATTGAACGGATCGACCACCTTGCCGCTCTGGCGAACGGTGAAGTGCAGGTGGGGAAACTCGGTATTGCCCGACAGCCCGATCTGGCCGAGCGGCTGCAGGGCAGCGACCTGGTCGCCGGGCTTCACCTTCAGGCTGCCGAGACGCATGTGGCAGTACTGGGTCTGCAGGCCCTGGCCGTGGTCGATGACCAGGCCGTTGCCGCACTCCTCGCCCTTGACCGCCGCGGCGCCGCGCTCGCGCACCGACATGTCGACCACGCCGTCGCGCACCCGCAGCACCCGGCCGGCCGCAGCGGCCAGCACATCAACCCCCGCCGCCTGCTGGCGTTCGGTGCGCAGCCGGATGTCGACGCCGCTGTGGTCCTGATAGGTGGTGGAGCCGCAGGCGAAGTCGCGGATCCCCGGGCCTGGGTCCTGGTCGACATAGTGCTGAACGACGCAACTGGCCCCGACCACGCAGCGCACGGGCCACTGCAGGCGCGGCTCGACGCCGCCCTGCGAGGCCGTCGGCGCCAGTCCGGACAGCCCCAGGAGGCCTAGCCCCAACAGATGTGCTTTCATACTCAGCCTCTGATTTCATAAGGTGTCATCGTCACGATATGTTAGGACACGTCCGCGCGCGCGGCTTCAACCTGTTTGAGCCGTTCACGCTCGGATCGGACGCGACGGCGTCGGATCCAACCGCCGGATCGCCCTTGGGGTTCCGAGGCGGGAGTTGGGGGGCAGGGCCTCGGCGTCCAGGGCGCCCGCGGCCGACAGTATTGGTATCGTCATGGCAGTCTTCAAGATTCTGAACCGACATGCGGAGAGCGTCAAAACCTCTCCGACCGTGCAATCGGCGCTGAAAGCGGCCCGGGGCCCGCTGGCCTTCACGGCCCTGTTCAGCCTGGCCAGCAACCTGCTGTACCTCTCCCTGCCGATCTATACCCAGCAGATCTATGGCCGGGTGCTGATCAGCCAGAGCCTGGGCACCCTGCTGGTCCTGACCGTCGGCATCCTGGTGGTGTTCTGCGTGTCGGCGGTGCTGGACTATCTGCGCTCGCAGGTGATGGTCAATTTCAGCCTGGAGTTCGATCGCCAGGTTTCCGGACCGGCCTTCACCACCCTGTTCGACGCCGTGGTGCAGCGCGACCGCACCACCCGCTCCCAGGCCCTGCGCGACATCGACGCCGTGCGACAGCTGCTGTCCGGCCCGGCCGTCGCCACCCTGTTCGATCTGCCGTGGATGCCGGTGTTCATCTTCATCCTGTTCGTCATCGATCCGGTGATCGGCTTCGTGACCCTGGGCGGCGGCGTGGTGCTGGTCGCCCTGACCGTGGCCCAGAACTATTTCACCCGTGACAAGCTGCGGGCCGCCTCGGATGAGGCCATCAAGGGCTATGCCTTCACCGACGCCGCCTTGCGCAACGGCGAGGTCGTGCGGGCCATGGGCATGCTGCCCCATCTGGCCGCGCCGTGGGGCAAGCATCGCGAGACCGCCCTGGAGCTGTCCACCGTCGCCCAGGAACGCGGCGCGATGTTCAGCCATGCCACCAAGCTGGTGCGGATGATCATCCAGATCCTGATCATCGCGGTCGGCGCCGCCCTGGTCATCGAGCAGAAGATCCCCTCCACCATGTTGTTCGCCAACATGATCCTGGCCTCCCGGGCCCTGATGCCCATCCAGGGCCTGGTCGGCTCGTTCGGGCCCCTGACCAACGGCCTGCAGGCCCTGGCCCGACTGAATCTCCTGCTCGGCAGCTATCAGCCGCCCGAGCGACGCACCGCCCTGCCCAAGCCCAAGGGCCATATCGTCGTCGATCGCCTGAGCTACGCCGCCCCCGGCTCGGACGTCCTGATCCTCAAGGCCATCAGCCTTGAACTGGCCCCGGCGAGGTTCTGGGCATCGCCGGGCCTTCGGGTTCGGGCAAGTCCACCCTGGCGCGGCTGATGGTCGGCGTCTGGAAGCCGCTGAACGGCCTGGTCCGGTTGGACGGGGTCAATATCTACAACTGGGATCGCGACAGCATCGGCGAACATGTCGGCTATCTGCCGCAGGACGTTGAACTGTTCTCCGGCACGGTTCGCGCCAATATCGCCCGCTTCCACCCCGCGATCAGCGACGCCGACGTCATCCGCGCCGCGACCCTGGCGGGGGCTCACGACCTGATCGTTCAACTGCCCAAGGGTTACGACACCGAGTTGGGCGAGGCGGCGGCGTCCTGTCGGCCGGTCAGAGGCAGCTGGTCGGCCTGGCCCGCGCCATTGTCGGGTCGCCCTCCCTGGTGGTGCTGGACGAACCCAATGCCAGCCTCGACAACGCCGGCGAAATGGCTCTGGCCAGGACCCTCAAGCGGCTTCGGGAGCGCGGCGTCACCGTGGTGATCGTCTCGCACAAACCCAACATCTTCCGGGCGGCCGACAAGATGGCGATCCTGAAGGCCGGCGCCCTGGAACGCTTTGGTCCGACCGAAGCCGTGCTCAAGAGCCTCAACATCATGCTCCCGGCAAGGCTGAAACGCCGAAGCTAAGCCAAGTGGAGGCGAAGAAGTGAACGCGCCATTGACCCCGATTTCCAGCATGCTTCGCAAGAGCCTCGAGGGCCGCAACCTGCGCCTGCCAAGCCTTCCGTCAATGTCGTCCGCCGATCGCCGCCGGATGTGGACGCCGATCATCGTCGGCTGCCTGGTGATCGTCGCCCTGGTTATCGGCGCGATCATCTGGGCCTCGGTCACCGAGATCGACGGCGCGATCTCGGCGCCGGGCTTCGTGAAGGTGGAGAACAATCGCAAATCCGTCCGGGCCTTCTCCGGCGGCGTGGTGCGGCAGATCCTGGTGCGCGAAGGCGACCAGGTGGCGGCCGGACAGGTGCTGATGCGCTTCGACGACACCACGGCCCAGGCCCAGTACGCGGTGCTGCAGAACCAGTATGACGTCAGCGTCGCCCATCTGGCCCGCTTCGAGGCCGAGATGGACGGCAAGAGCAGCATGCCGGTGCCGGCCGCGCTGAAGGCCCGCATGAACGATCCCGTCGTGGCCCGGTTGGTCAGCGACGAGCAGGCGGTGTTCCGCTCGCGCCTGACGATCTACCAGACCCAGGCCTCGGTTCTGCGCCAGCGCATGAACCAGCTGTCGCGCCGGGTTGAGGGCATTAACGCCCAGCTCTCGTCGCAGCAGGAACAGTCCAAGCTGATCGATGACGAACTGGTCGGCCTGACCTCGCTCTATGAGCGCGGCTATGCGCCCCGGACCCGTGTCCTGGCTCTGCAGCGCAACGCCGCCAGTCTCCGGGCAATGCCGGCGAGCAGCGGTCGGCGGCGGCGACCACCGAGGCCCAGATCGGCGAGGCCGTCAGCCAACTGGCCGAACTTCAGGGCCAGCGGATCGGCGAGGCGGCCGAGGCCGTGCAGTTGGCCCAGGCCAAGATCGCCGACGTCCTGCCCCGCCTGGACGCGGCCCGCGCGTCGCCCTGGAGCAGACCGTCATTCGCTCCCCGGCAAGGGTTCGGTCCTCAACCTGACCCAGTTCACCGAGGGCGGCGTTGTCGGGGCGGCGAGAGAGCTGCTCGACGTGGTGCCGTCCAACGTGATGATGGTCGTGCAGGCGCGCATCAAGCCGCAATATATCAATTCGGTGCAGCCGGGCTTGCCG
>NZ_PEGG01000340.1 GCF_002737765.1 Caulobacter sp. B11
TCGAGCGGATGTCCTGACCCCAGGTCTTCACATTGGTCGCGCCATGGCAGGACAGGCACGGCAGGCCCGGGGCGCCGTGGCCGCTCTGGCCGGCGGCCATCGGCGGATTGTGCGGCGTCATCGCGTCGCCCTGGGTCGGGCTGCGCTCGGCCGGGTGGCAGTTCATGCAGCGCGGGCTCGCGATCACCTTGCCAGCCTCGGTGAACAGGGCCAGCGAGCGGGTCGCGGGATCCTTGATCGAGACGAAGGCGGACGCCGGCTTCAGGGCCTCGACCGGGGGCGGCGCGGCGGAATCGTCGGTCGCGGCGGCGCCGGCGGCGAGCGCTCCGGCCCCGAAGGCCAGGCTGGACAGGACGACAAGGGTGGTGAAGCGCATGACTGACTCTCCCGGCAAGCCCACGGGGAACGGCCAAGCTCAGGCTTTCGTTGCCTGGGTCAGGAAGCTTTCGATCCACGCCCCCACCCGCGCCCGGTCATTGGGCGCCGACAGGCTGGCGATCGCGGCGTCGGCTTGCGGATCGGTGTAGCGGGTCCCGCGCCGCGCCTCGATCAGGGCGGCGGCATAGGCCGGGTCGAACTCGGGATGGAACTGCATAGAGATCGCCGGCTGGTCGTCATAGGCCAGCACGCCGAACGGGGTGAAGGCGCTGCCGGCCAGCACCCGCGCGCCCGGCGGCAGGTCCACGACCTGGTCCTGATGCGAGGCGGGTATGGCGACGCCGCCGCCCGCGTCCATCCAGGGGGCGATCTCGGCGATGGCATAGCGGGCCAGGCCCACGCCCCAGCCCTTGTCGGATTTCACGACCCGCCCGCCGAAGGCCTCGGCCATGATCTGGTGGCCAAAGCACACCCCGACCAGGGCGGCCTGGCCCTTGGCCGCGCGCAGAAAGCCCTTCAGGGGCGCGATCCACGGCAGGTCTTCATAGACGCCAGCCGAGGATCCGGTGACGACATAGGCGTCGCAGTCGCGCGGCGCGGCCGGCAGGTCTCCGGCCTGGACGTCGAAGGTCTGGTACTGATGTCCCGGCCCCAGAAGCGCCTGGAACATGTCGGGATAGGACCCGAAGGCCGGCCGCAGGGGCTGCGGCGGCGCGCCGGTCTCGATCAGGCCGATCTTCATGCCCGGTCGCTCAGAACGCCATGCCCTGGGCCACGGCCTTGAGCGCTCGATGGCCGAGAACTTGTCCTCGATGAAGTCCTGGTCGATCCACCAGATCTCGACCTCGCGCATCACCTCGCCGACCATCGGGCCCTTGGGCACCCCGGCCTTGAGGACATCCTCGCCAGTCAGGGGGAAGGGCGGCGGAGTCCAGCTTTCGGCCAGGGCCAGCAGGCCGCGCCACTGCGGCGTGGTCGAGCTGCGCTCGGCCCCGGCCCAGGCCAGCTTGATGCGGTCGGTGAAGGTCTTGACGCCGAGGGCGTAGAC
Source organism: Caulobacter sp. B11 (assembly GCF_002737765.1). Taxonomy (GTDB): domain Bacteria; phylum Pseudomonadota; class Alphaproteobacteria; order Caulobacterales; family Caulobacteraceae; genus Caulobacter. Next base: position 1,427 of record NZ_PEGG01000340.1, read on the forward strand.
GGCGCGGCGGGCCTCGCGCGGGCTCATCCACGAGACGATGCGCGGCGACTTGCCCACGGCCTCGACCAGGCGGTCCTTCAGGGCGTTGGACAGCCGCAGGCGCTCGGCCATTTGCTCGGCCACCGCCACATCTTCGGGAATCAGGGCGGCCAGGCGCAGTTCGCAATCGTTCTCGTAGAGTTGCTCGGTCTCGATGGTCAGCAGCCCCTCGAACCGGGCCAGCGACTTCACGAAGGGCAGGATCGAGGACAGCACGCTGGTGGCCGCCATCAGCCGCAGGGCCCCGCGCGGATCGTCGGCCGCCAGCAGCTTGAGCAACTCCTTCTGGGTTCGCTCGGCCGCCCGGCCCTGAACCATGCCCTTGAGCGCCTTGCAGGCGGCAAGGGCGGCCTGATCGGCCTCGCCCTTGCCGTACCAGGCATGGAACCGGAAGAACCGCAGGATGCGCAGATAGTCCTCGCGAATCCGCATCATCGGATCGCCGACGAACACCACCCGGCCCTCGCGGGCGTCGTTGACGCCCTCGCCGGTCGGGTCATAGAGCCGACCGTCGAGATCCACATAAAGGGCGTTGAAGCGGAAGTCGCGACGCTCGGCGTCCTGGTCCCAGTCCTGGGTGAAGGCCACCACGGCGCGGCGGCCGTCGGTCGAGACGTCGCGGCGCAGGGTGGTGATCTCGTAGGGCTTGCCGCCCGACAGGGCCGTCACCGTGCCGTGGTCGACGCCCGTGGGGATGGCCCTGAGGCCGGCCTCGGCCAGCGCCTCGATGACCTGGTCGGGGGTCAGGGTGGTGGCGATGTCGATATCGTCGATGGGCTTGCCCATCAGGGTGTTGCGCACGCAGCCGCCGACGAACCGGGCGCAGCCCTTGAACCCGCGGACCTCGAGGGCGGTGATTACCGCCTGGGTCTCCGGAAGCGCCATCCAGGGCGCCGGGCCGATCGTTTGGATGTTCACGCTACTTGACCCCAAAATCATCGCTTACTGACCCGGCGAGCCAGGGCCGGGCATAACAGACGATTATGTCCAGCAATCCAAGCAGTGTTAGAGGCGCACCCCCCGGGCCCGAGGGATTCAGTCCTGGTCGGGGCCGTGCAGACGCTCGTAGAAACCGCGCAACATGCCCGCCGTCGCGCCCCAGATGAAGCGGTCGTTCCAGGGCATGGCGTAGAAGTGCCGCCGCTCGCCGCCGGGAACGTCGCGATGCTGGCGCTGGTGATTGTCGGGATCCATCAGGAAGTCGAACGGCGTCTCGAACACGTCGGCCACCTCGTCCGGGCTGGCGGTGAACACCGCGGCCGGATCGATGAACCCGACCACCGGCCGAACATGGAAGCCGGTGACCGTCTGATAGCCGTTGAGCATGCCGACCACACTGACCAGGGCCGGGTCGAGCCCGACCTCTTCCTGGGCCTCGCGCAGGGCGGTCTCCCAGGGAGTCTCGCCGGCGTCGCAGCGGCCGCCCGGAAAGGCGATCTGGCCGGTGTGGCTGCGCAGGGTGTCCGAGCGCCGGGTCAGCAGCACGGTCAGCCCCTCCTCGCGCTCGACCAGACCGACCAGCACGGCGGCGGGGCGGGTGGCGTGAACATGGTCGGGCAGCAGGCCCGGATTGAGATCGAAATCCGACTGGGCGGCGGCCCCGGCCGGGTCATAGGCGTCGATAGGGTCCAGACGGCTGATGATCCAGGCCCGCCGTTGCGCCGGGGTCATGGTCGATGCGCTCCGGCCGGACCGATCGGGAACCAGACGCCGTGCGACAGGACGCCCAGGGCCGGACCCTCGGGCGTGTCGCGCTCGACCGCCAGCTCGACCAGCTCATAGAACACCGGCCGGGCGATCAGGGCCTCCAGCCCGCGCCGCACATGCAGATAGGGCCGGGGCGCGCCGGTCGCCGGGTCCATCTCGACACGGATGGCGTTGTCGGGCCCCGCCTCGACCGTGTCGCCGACATTGGTCAGAAACCTGAGGACATCGCCCTCCTGGTCGACCCGCACGGCGATGAACGGCGCGTCCTCGACCTGGATGCGCATCTTCTCAACCGGGGTGACCAGGTGATAGCCGTCGGGGTCGAGACGCAGCACGGTCGAGAACAGGCGCACAAGGCCTCTCGCCCGATCGGCGTACCCTCGTGGAACCACACCCCGTCCTTGCGGATGCGGATGTCGATCTCGCCGCAATGGGCCGGATGCCAGAGATGCACCGGCGGCAGGCCGCGTTCGCCCGCC
>NZ_PEGG01000341.1 GCF_002737765.1 Caulobacter sp. B11
ACGGCATGAAACGAACCCTTTTCGGCTTTCTGGCCACCGGCGGCGTCATGCTGGTCCTGGATCTGGTCTGGCTGACCCTGATGGCCCGCGCCTCTATCGCCCGCGCATCGGCGAGCTGATGGCCGACACCGCCGCCCTGGCCCGGCGGCGGCCTTCTATCTGGTCTATCTGACCGGGGTGGTGCTGCTGGCCGTGCTGCCGGCTGACCGCGAAAACAGCTGGAGCCGCCTGCTGTTCAACGCCGCCGTGTTCGGCTTCTGCGCCTACGCCACCTATGACCTGACCAACCAGGCGACCCTGAAGGTGTGGTCGACGACCATCACCGTGGTCGACATGGCCTGGGGAACCTTCCTGACCACCGTCGCCGCTTCGGCCGGCTTCGCGGTGCTGCGGGCGGTGAAGTAGGGCGCGCACGCGGAGGCTGCGAGGGGCGGCGAGGGATGGTTTAGGAAGACCCGCGCCGCCAGCGGTAGCGAGGGAGAGCATGCTTGAATGACGCCACGGCGACACCACCAGTGGCCGCGGCTTCCCCTCGGCTCAGGGGCTGAGCCCTAGGTGGGCCATCAGCGGATACAGCGATGCGACCAGCAGTACCGCCATCTTCACGTTGAAGGCTTAAGCGACCTGACCCCCTGCCTTAAGCGTTATGGAGCTTTGATCCATGTCCGGCCTTCGGAAGATCCACGCCAGGCTCGAACACAAGCCGCCCAGGAGGGAACCGTAAACGCACAAGCTCCAGGCTATTTGGTCGAAGGCCCAAAGCCCAGGCCCAACACCTTGCCGCTCTTCGGTCTGAAGGCCGTGGTCGACAATCAGCGCTGCCGCTAGGCCGAACAGGCATCCGCCGCACAAGAGCGTCACAAACCCTGTCTGATGAAACATCTGCATCAAGGCCTGTGTTGGCATCCAGCACACGATCAGCGCAGCAAGCGAAACACAGGATACAAAGACATACATTTGGCCCATCGGGCTGAAGTCGCGCATTACCGGTACATCCGCAACCATCCCAAAGAAGAGCAACCCGCCCTGAACAATCATTGGGCCGAGCACCGCGGCAGCCGTGCAAGCAATCAGAGATTTCACAGCTCTTGGCAGCATCATCGAGACCGGCATCTGCAGATGAGGAGTTTCACCAGTCCGCGCGCACGCGACCTGGGAACCCAAGCCTAGCACCATTGCGCCCGGAAGCGTTCATCGCGATCGCCTGCCTTGGCTCGCGAACGGAAACTAAATCCAGTCCGGAAACCTGATCTCCCTCTACGCCCAGCCAACCCATTGCCTCTGACGAGTCGCCATGCCACCGTTGTGCGACAATGCACCGCGGGACCGCCTGATCGATGGATGCCGACACTAGCCGCGCCTTGCTTTCGCGCGCCATCGCCCGCGTGGCCAACCGCGACAACGACGCCCTCAAATACGTCTATCGTCACACCTCCGCGAAACTGTTTGGGGTCTGCCTCCGTATCTTGAATGACCGCGAGGAGGCGGAAGACGTGCTGCAGGATGTTTATCTGACGGTGTGGAACAAGGCCGACCGGTTCGACCCGGAAAAGGCCAGTCCGATCACCTGGCTGGTCGCCATGGCCCGTAACCGGTCGATCGACCGGATCCGCGCCCGCGGCGGCCGGGTGATGGCCGGCGTCGACGAGGCCGAGGCCCTGCCCGACACCGCGCCCCTGGCCTCCACCGTGGTCGAGACCGACGAGGAGCGCCTGCGCCTGAACGGCTGCATCGACCAGCTCGACCCCAAACACGCCGGCGCGGTGCGCACCGCCTTCTTCGAGGGCCTGACCTATGACGCCCTGGCCCAGTCGCTGGGCGTGCCGCTGGGCACCATGAAAAGCTGGATCCGGCGCAGCCTGATCAGCCTTCGCGCGTGTCTCGAAGCATGACCGATCTCGCAACCCCGATGGGCGAGGACGAGCGTCCCCTGGCCGGCGAATATGTGCTGGGCGTGCTCGACGCGGCCGAGCGGGCCGAGGCCGAACGCCGGGTCGCCAGCGAGCCGGCCTTCGCCCGCGCCGTGCAGTGGTGGGAAACCCATCTGACGCCCCTGGCGGCCGATGTCGCCTCGGTCACGCCGCCGCCCAGCGTCTGGGCCCGGATCATCAGCCTGATCGAGCCGGCCCGCCCGACCGCCTGGAACAATGTCCGCCTGTGGCGCGGCCTGACCGCCGCCGCCGGGGCCCTGGCCGCCGCCTGCCTGGTGATCGTCGCCCTGCCCAAGGCCCCGCCGCCGACTCCGGTCGCCCCGCCGGTCGCTCAGGTCGAGGCCGCCCAGGTCGCCTTGATCAACGATCCGGAGACCAACCAGGCCCGCCTGGTCGCCACCCTGGACCGCGCCACCGGCGAGCTGCTGCTGACCCCGGTCGACATGACCATGCCCGAGGGCCGCGACGCCGAGCTGTGGATCATCCCCGAGGGCCAGAAGGCCATCTCGCTGGGCGTGATCCCGACCACCGCGCCGAAGCGGATCAAGGCGCCGGAAGGGCTGAAGGCCGAGGGGCTGTACACCGCCCTGCTCGCCGTCACCGACGAACCGCCGGGCGGCGCGCCGACCGGCGTGGCCACCGGTTCGGTCCGGGCGGCGGGCAAGTTCGCCCGGGCCTGACGCTCTGACCGCTTAGGCCTCGCGGTCGCTAAGTAAGTGCTTTATGACTTATGCGCAGGCGCCGGCCGCTTCGGCTGACGCCTGCCGAGGCATCGCGCGTCGATTTGAGCGGGCGCGCCGCCGACCAGGGCTGTCGCGGCCCGCGCGTCGGTAGCAAGATCGCCCTGGCCGGAATCGATGGCGGGGCGGGACCGAACGGGTGAGCGAGCAGTTCAAGATCGGCGATAGGGCCAAGGCCCGCTGCGACCTGATGGGCGTCTCGCCCTACAGCGAGGCCGACGACATGCTCGTGCGCCGCTTCCTGACTCCGGCCCACGACGCCGCCCTCGACACCCTGACCTTCTGGATGACCCAGGCGGGCATGACCGCCCGCCGCGACACGGCGGGCAATCTGGTCGGCCGCTATGAGGGCCTGACCCCGGACGCCCCGGCCCTGCTGATCGGCTCGCATATCGACAGCGTGCGCAATGGCGGCCGCTATGACGGGGCCCTGGGCGTGACACTGGGCATCGACTGCGTCCAGGCCCTGAGCGACGCCGGCCGCCGCCTGCCCTTCGCGATCGAGGTCATCGCGTTTGGCGACGAGGAGGGCTCGCGTTTTCCCGCTTCGATGGCCTGCAGCCGAGCCGTCGCCGGAACCGTCGATCCCGCCGTCATGGAGATGACCGACGCCGACGGCGTCAGCCTAGCCGAGGCCTTCGCCGCCTTCGGCCTGGATCCGACCCGCCTGGAAGAGGCCGCCCGCCGTCCCGGCGAGGTGCTGGCCTTCCTCGAGGCCCATATCGAACAGGGCCCGGTGCTGGAGGCCGAGGGTCTGGCCCTGGGCGTGGTCACCGCCATCGCGGCCCAGAAGCGGCTGATGGTGCGGTTCACCGGTCTGGCCGGCCATGCGGGCACCACGCCCATGGGCCTGCGCAAGGATCCTGGCCCGGCCGCCGCCGAGGCGATCCTGGCGGTCGAGCGGATCTGCGGCCCCTTGGCGATCTGGCGGGCCAGGACGGGCTGGTCGGCACGGTGGGCCGGATCACCGCCCTGCCCGGCGCCTTCAACGTGATCCCCGGCGCTGTGGAGTTCTCGATCGACGTGCGGGCCGAGACCTCGACTACCCGCGACGCGGCGGTGGTCGCCATCACCCGCGAGCTCGAGGCCATCGCCGCCCGCCGCGGCCTGACCGTCAGCGTCAGCCTGATGCAGTCCCTGGCCGAAAGCCCCTGCGACCCCGGCCTCACAGCCCTCCTGGAAGCGGCCGTGGCCGAGACGGGCCAGGTCGCCCGCCGCCTGCCCAGCGGCGCGGGCCACGACGCCATGGTCATGGCCGCCCTCTGCCCCACCGCCATGCTGTTCATCCGCTGCGAGGGCGGGATCAGCCACAATCCGCGCGAGGCCGTCACCGCCGCCGACTGCTCCCAGGCGGCGCGGGCGATGCTGGGCTTCATCC
>NZ_PEGG01000342.1 GCF_002737765.1 Caulobacter sp. B11
GCCGGGGCGTATAGTCAGGCCGTCATCCCGCCGGTCCGCTGGCGGATGGCGCTCAAGATTTCAAAGGCGGTCGCTTCGGCGGCCGCCTTTTCCTGTTCAAATTCCCTGAAATCCAGGTCGAGCGGTTTCGCGCGGCGGCCGCAGATGGCATACCCGCAGCGCCATGCTTGACAAGACCTTCGATCCCAAAGCCGTCGAACCCCGCCTGTACGCCGCCTGGGAGGCCTCCGGGGCCTTCAAGCCGAGCGAGGACCCGAACGCCGAGCCGTTCGTGATCGTCATCCCGCCGCCCAATGTGACGGGCTCGCTGCACATCGGCCACGCGCTGAACAACACCCTGCAGGACGTGCTGACCCGCTTCCACCGCATGCGTGGCAAGGCCGCCCTGTGGCTGCCGGGCACCGACCACGCGGGCATCGCCACCCAGATGGTGGTCGAGCGTCAATTGGCCGCCGCCGGCAATATCGGCCGCCGCGAGATGGGCCGCGAGGCCTTTGTCGAGAAGATCTGGGAATGGAAGGCCGAGAGCGGCGGCACGATCGTCAACCAGCTGCGCCGCCTGGGCGCCAGCTGCGACTGGTCGCGCGAGCGCTTCACCCTGGACGAGGGCCTGTCGGCCGCCGTGCGCAAGGTGTTCGTCCAGCTCTACAAGCAGAACCTGCTCTATCGCGACAAGCGCCTGGTCAATTGGGACCCGCAGTTCCAGACCGCTATCTCCGACCTCGAGGTCGAGCAGAAGGAGGTCGACGGCTTCTACTGGCACTTCGCCTATCCCCTGGCCGACGGCGTCACCTACCAGCACCCGGTCGCCTTCGACGAGGACGGCAAGGCCACGGCTCATGAGACCCGCGACTACATCGTCGTGGCCACCACGCGCCCGGAGACCATGCTCGGCGACACCGGCGTGGCCGTCCACCCGACGGACGAGCGCTACAAGGACCTGGTCGGCAAGTTCGTGACCCTGCCGATCGTCGGCCGTCGCATCCCGATCGTCGCCGACGACTATGCCGACCCGACCAAGGGCTCGGGCGCGGTGAAGATCACCCCCGCGCACGACTTCAACGACTTCGGCGTCGGCAAGCGGGCAGGGCTGGCGGTCATCAATATCCTGACCGTCGAGGCCAAGCTGAATGACAGCGTTCCGGCCGACTATGTCGGCATGGACCGCTTTGTCGCGCGCAAGGCCATTGTCGCTCGCGCCGAGGAAGAGGGCTGGCTCAAGGAAATCGAGAAGACCAAGCACATGGTCCCGCACGGCGACCGTTCGGGCGTGGTCATCGAGCCCTTCCTGACCGACCAGTGGTACGTCGACGCCAAGACCCTGGCTCAGCCGGCCCTGAAGGCCGTCGAGAACGGCGACACCGTCTTCGAGCCCCGCCATTGGGAAAAGACCTATTTCGAATGGCTGCGAAATATCGAGCCCTGGTGCGTCTCGCGCCAGCTCTGGTGGGGCCACCGGATTCCGGCTTGGTTTGGTCCGTCGACCGATCCGAACGACAAGGATCAGTTCACTTCGAAGATATTCGTGGGTGAGACGGAAGAGGACGTCCTCGCTGAGGCGGCCGCCTATTATGGCCCGAAGGTCCAGCTTGGTTTCACTGACGGGCTAGTTTTCGTCGATCGAAATGAGCAGGGCGAGCTCACGAGGGTCGATCTAAAGCGCGACGAAGACGTCCTCGACACCTGGTTCAGCTCGGCCCTGTGGCCGTTCTCGACCCTGGGCTGGCCGGAGAAGACCGAGGACCTGGCCCGCTTCTACCCGACCAGCACCCTGGTCACCGGCTTTGACATCATCTTCTTCTGGGTCGCCCGGATGATGATGATGGGCCTCCACTTCATGGGCGAAGTCCCGTTCAAGCAGGTGTTCATCAACGCCCTTGTCCGTGACGAGAAGGGCGCCAAGATGAGCAAGTCCAAGGGCAATGTGATGGACCCGCTGGTCCTGATCGACGAGCTGGGCTGCGACGCGGTGCGCTTCACCATGACGGCGATGTCGGGCCAGGCGCGCGACATCAAGCTGTCGAAGCAACGTATTGAAGGCTATCGCAATTTCGGCACCAAGCTGTGGAACGCCTCGCGCTTCGCCCAGATGAACGAGTGCGTCCGCGTCGAGGGCTTCGACCCCGCCACCGTCCAGCAGCCGATCAACAAGTGGATCCGCGGCGAGACGGTCAAGACCGTGGCCGAGGTCACCCGCGCCCTCGAGGCGCCGGAGTTCGACGCCGCCGCCACCGCCCTCTACAAGTTCATCTGGAACGTGTTCTGCGACTGGTACCTTGAGCTGGCCAAGCCGATCCTGAACGGTGACGACGCCGCCGCCAAGGCCGAGACCCGGGCTACCGCCGCCTGGGCCCTGGACGTGAGCCTCAAGCTGCTGCACCCGGTGATGCCGTTCATCACCGAGGAGCTGTGGGACAAGACCGCCGAGTTCGGACCGGCCCGCGACGGCCTGCTGATCGTCGAAAAGTGGCCGCAGCTGCCGGAAACCTGGATCGACGCCGAGGCCGAGGCCGAGATCGGCTGGCTGGTCGAGACGGTCGGCGAGATCCGCTCGGTGCGCGCCGAGATGAACGTGCCGCCCTCGGCCAAGCCGCCGCTGACCCTGATCGGCGCCAGCGCCGAGACCAAGGCCCGCCTGGCCCGCCATCGCGACCTGCTGCTGACCCTGGCCCGCCTGGACAGCGCCCGAGAGGCCGAAGCCGCTCCGGCCGGCGCCGTGCCCTTCGTGCTGGGCGAGGCAACCGGGGCCCTGGCCATCGCCGAGTTCATCGACCTGGCCGCCGAGAAGGCGCGCCTGACCAAGGAGATCGCCGGCCATGCCGGCGAGATCGACAAGACCAACAAGAAGCTGGGCAATCCCGACTTCCTGGCGCGCGCCAAGGAAGAGGTCGTCGCCGAGAACCGCGAACGGCTGGCCGAGGCGGAGGCTGCCAAGGCCAAGCTGGAAGCGGCCCTGGCCCGCCTGGCGGCGGTGGGCTAGGCGCTCCTCCACCAGCGCCTCCCCCCGGCGGAGGGAGGCGCTGACGGGCCGGCCCGCCCACCCAGAATCCTTGACATCGACGCCCCCCCATGCGCCTTTCCGCGCCTTGCAAATCACGTGTTTCAAAGACTTTCCATGACGATCATGCACGCCTACCGCACCCACACCTGCGGCGCCCTTCGGGCCACCGACACCGGCGCCAGCGTCCGCGTTTCGGGATGGATCCATCGCAAGCGCGACCATGGGGGCCTGGTCTTCATCGACCTGCGCGACCATTACGGCCTGACCCAGCTGGTCCTGCACCCCGAGACCCCCGGTTTCGAGATCGTCGAGCGCCTGCGCGCCGAGAGCGTGATCAAGGTCGACGGCGAGGTCGTGGCGCGTGACGCCGAGGCCGTGAACCCCAACCTGCCGACCGGCGCGATCGAGATCCGCGTCACCGCCGTGGAAGTGCTCAGCGAAGCCGCCGAGCTGCCGCTGCGGTGTTCGGCGAGCCGGACTATCCCGAGGAAATCCGTCTCAAGCACCGCTATCTCGACCTGCGCCGCGAGACCCTGCACAAGAACATCGTGCTGCGCAGCAAGGTGATCCACTCGATCCGTCACCGCATGGTCGAACAGGGCTTCCTGGAATACCAGACCCCGATCCTGACCGCCTCTTCACCGGAAGGCGCGCGCGACTTCCTGGTGCCCTCGCGCCTGCATCCGGGCAAGTTCTACGCGCTGCCCCAGGCGCCCCAGCAGTTCAAGCAGCTGCTGATGGTCTCGGGCTTTGACCGCTATTTCCAGATCGCGCCCTGTTTCCGCGACGAGGACCTGCGCGCCGACCGCAGCCTGGAATTCTACCAGCTCGATATCGAGATGAGCTTCGT
>NZ_PEGG01000343.1 GCF_002737765.1 Caulobacter sp. B11
CGTCGATCCAGCCACTCTTGCGCAGGAAGCCGCGCAAGGGCCGCTCGTGAAGGGCCACGAGCCGTCCAAACGCCGCCTGCGACCCCGATCGCGCCGCCCGAACGAGCGGCGCCTCCATCAGACCTTGGGTCCTTGGCCAACCAGGGTCGAGACCAGCGTGGCGAGGCTCAGCGCGCCCATCACGAAGGCGACGATCACGAAGGCCGGACCAGCCTCATAGAGGTCTGTGGCCGCCGCATAGGTAAAGCCCATGCAGAGCACGCCGAACAGCACCACCTGATACCAGCCTCCATGGCGGTTGTAGCCCCGATAGCGACGGCGCGGGCGATCGTCGTCATCGCCGTAGGCGTCACGCTGGTTCAGCCGGGCCAGCAACTCCGGAGGCGGCTCGCGGCCGCTCTGGGCGTAAGACTTGATCAGATCCAGGGTGTCGCGGTTCGAACGATATTGCAGCCAGCTCCGCCAGCCGCCGATCACGAACCAGCTCAGCGGAAAGAGCAGCCACCAGTAGGATCGAAACAGGTCTTCCATCGAAATTGCCCTCCCTGGGCCACGCGCTCTGGGCGCTCATGATTGACCGTCGCCGACGCGTTGGCGTTCGGCTGCGGTGATCTTGAAAAGGATCAGTTGGCGGTATCGCGCAGCCTGGCCAGCAGTTCGGGCGGCGGTTCCCAGCCGTTGCTGGCATAGGTCGACAGCAGGTCCATCGCGTCGCGGCGCGCCCGATACTGCAGCCAGCCGCGCCAGGCGCCGATCAGGGCGAAACCGAGCGGGAACAGCAGCCACCAGAACCCATGAAACAGGTCTTCCATCGATTAGCCCCCCGAGAGCGCGAGCCTTCGCGCCGTCTTCTGAAGGTTAGTCGCCGCCGCGCCGCCGCGTGGATGCGGTCAGGTCGAAAATAATCTCGTCGCGCGTCTGATACATCGCCGTCGGCGCGCAGCGGCTCAGGATCTGTGGCGTCGCATAGCCCCAGGACACCGCGCCGCTGGCCATGCCCGCGGCCTTGGCCGCCTCGATGTCGCGCGTCTCGTCGCCGATGGCGATCACCCGGGACGGGGCCACGCGGGCCAGGCGCGCCACCTTGCGGAACTTGCGGGTCTTGCCGAAAAACGACGTGCCGCAGCCGTAGAACTCGATCAGCCCCGCCAACTCTTCGCCCAAGACCCGGCGGATGGTTGTCTCGCTGTTGGAGCTGACGACCGCCAGTCGAAGGCCGGCGGCCGACAGGGTCCACAACATGTCGGCCACGCCCGGAAACAACGGGATCAGCGAGACCTGGGCCCCGATCCGCTTGCGTCCCTCGCGGGCGATCAACGGCAACTTCCAGAACGGAATGCCCAGATAGCGAATGACCTCGCGATTGGGCTGGCCTCGCAGGACGGCGATCTCGTCGTCGGTCACGGTTCGGAACCCGAACCGCTCCGCCATCGGATTGACCAGGGTGAGCACGACGCCGCCGCTGTCGGCCAGGGTACCGTCGAAATCAAAGATCGCCAGATCATAGGTCGGGAGTGTCATTGCCGCTCATTTCGGGATGCTCGAACAAGGCAGGCCGACGGTCGATCCCGCTAGATGGAACGGCGGAGGCCCCGAAACCCTCTCGCGTTTTTGCGTCATGGCCGCGAGTCCCGCAAGGCCGGGGCGTCGGATCAGCCTCCTGTGGCGAGGGCCGCCGCGTAGACCTCGGGACGAAAGCCGGCGATCCGCCGCTCGCCCAGGTCCAGGATCGGGCGCTTGATCATCGACGGCTGGGCCAGCATCAGGTCGACGGCGCGGCCGGCGTCGACGCCCTGACGTTCCGCCTCGGGCAACTTGCGAAAGGTCGTGCCCGACCGGTTCAGGACGGTTTCCCAGCCGAGCTCCTGGACCCAGGCCTCCAGGCGGGCGCGGTCGATTCCGCGCAGCTTGTAGTCGTGAAAGTCATGGACCACGCCGGCCGTTTCCAGCCAGACGCGCGCCTTCTTCATCGTGTCGCAGGCCTTGATGCCATAGAGGGTCGGGGTCACGCAGCGCTCTCCGGTAGCGCCGTGCGGCGCCGAATCTGAAGCCGCGACCTTGCCTCGCCGGCCCTGCGGCGACCAGTCGCCATTGACAGTCCGACACCCCTGAACCAGAACATTTCAGGAACAATAGAGGTCATGATGTCGTTCGCCGGCGCCCTTCCGCCCCTGTCGCAGGCCCGCCCGGGTCGCCCCTTTGGCCGACGTGGCTGAGCCGTCGCCCCCTCCCGGCTGGCTCGTCGCCCATGGGGTGCTCGAACCTGACGCGACGGTGTCAGGCTATGCGGCAAGGGTCAGGATGTCCGGGGCCTATGTCGCACCCGCGACTGCCGACGCAGCTGCCATGTCGACTACGAGGCGATGACCCGGCAGGGGTTCGGCGGCTTGAGCATGACCATCGTCAAGCGCCTATTGCGCTGCCAGAGACTGGACACCTGCGGACTGGACTTCCTGGAAGATCCGCGCGCCCAGGGCCTGCCGCTGAGGGCGTTAGCTAGCCACTCGGGCGTCTCCCTGAGGTTCGTTGCGAAGGCTGCGGCCTGGTCCAGGCCACCAGCCCGGCGGCGATGATCCGCCGCCTGACGGCGCGGGAACGCGATGGCCCAGCCACGCTCAGCAGCGAACTGGCCGCCCTCGCCGACAAGCCCTGCAAGACCTGCGGCAAGATGCGCTGGACGGTGGATATCCTTTGGCCGGATCCGGCCTCCCATGGCTATCGTCAGGCCAGAAGCGCGGCGCGAAGGGGTTGATCATGTGCAACGCCTACAAATTGCAGACGCCCGTCTCGGCCCTGTTCGATGACTTCAGCCAGATCATTCCGACGCTCTGGGCCGACGGCCAGGCCTCCAACCTTGAGCCCCGCGACGACATCCGGATCACGGATCTCGCGCCCGTGGTCCGGCGGGTGGGTGATCAGGCCCTGATGGCGATGACACGCTGGTCCTGGAAAGGACCGCATGGCAAGCCCGTCTTCAACTTCGTGTCGGAAGGCCGCGACTTCGCCCGCAGTGACCGGGTGCTGATCCCGGCTGACGGCTTCTATGAATTCACCAAGCCCGCCGATCCGGGTCAGAGGCTGAAGGACAAATGGTGCTTTGCCCTGACCGGCGAGCCCTGGTTCTGGATCGCCGGGGTCATGCGCGACGGCGCGTTCGCGATGCTGACCACCCAACCCGGACCAGACGTTGCGCCGTATCATGATCGGCAGGTGGTCGTCCTGCCCCGCGCCCAGGGACTGAACTGGCTGGACCTGAGCGTTCCGTCCGCGGACCTCTTCGCCCCCTTGCCCGCCGGGCCCTGACAGTCATCAAGGCCCGCTAGCGACCCCTGATCAGGGCTTGATGGCCTCGAAGGTCAGGCTTTGCAGCGAGACGGCCCTGGTCGGCGCGAGGAGGAATCCCCCGGCGATCCGGCCGTGCTCGCACGTCCAGGTGAAGCTGCCCTGCAGGGCGGAGGCGGCGGTGACCGGCTCCTGCGCCGGACAGGCCCCGACCTCGGCCTTCAAGCGCGCGAGCTCGCTGGCCCAGTGAGCCTCGTCGCGATCCAGCAGAAAATTCATCGCCAGGTCGGGCTTGGCGTTCGACACCCCGCCGGCCGCCCAGATCGACTGGGCGAGGCCATAGCCCCGGGCGACACCGGCGCTGAGCGGCGTGACCCGATCGGCCCCGGCGCCGGCGCCCTGGAGCATCAGGGCGGTTTTCAGGGTCAGGGCCGAGGGGCCGGAATAGGTCCGGTTGGTCAACACGAAGACCCCGACCCCCTTGTCCGGCAGCAGCACGACATTGGAGCCATAGCCCGGATAGCCGCCGCCATGGGTGAGCACCCGCCCCAGGTCGCAGTCATCCTGCACGCGCCAGCCCATGCCATAGGCCACGGCCGTCCGGCAGGGCGCGCCGCCGACGGCCAGGGACCGGGCCGCGCCACGCGGAAAGTTCGAGCCTTCGACGATCTCGCGAACGGTGGCCCGCGCAACGGGGCCCGTCTCAGCCTCGTCGCGGGCCGGCCAGGCCGACAACAGAAAGCCCACCCAGCGGGCATAGTCAGTGGCGCTGGTCTGAACGCCGCCCATCGCCCCGAACACGCCGTCGGCCATGTCCGGCTCGCGGACCCAGCCATTGTCCTGCCAGCGATAGCCGAGCGCGCGCCGCTCGATCGGGGACTTGGCGATGTCATAGCCGGTCGAGGCCATGCCCAGCGGGGTCAGGATATTGTCGCGCACATAGTCCTGATAGGGCTTGCCCGACACATTGCTGACGATGCGACCCAGCGTGGCATAGCCGAAATTGGAATATTCCATCGCCATGCCGGGCGGGCGCGCGAAGGGTACGCCGGCTTTCAGCATGGCGGGTGAACGCCGCCTCGGACAGTGGCTGCTGACGATCGCCCCACGGGTCGTCGGTGACGAATCCCGCAGTGTGATTGAGCAGATCGCGAACCGGATCTTGCGGCTGTCGCGGCTGGGATAGGTCCAGCCCCGCATTTCGGGCACATAGGTCTCGGCCGGGGCGTCCAGGGACAGCTTGCCCTCATCGCGCAGCTTGAGGATCGCCAGGGCCGTGAACGCCTTGCTCATCGAGGCGATGCGAAACAGCGAGTCTGCGTTGACGGGCCGCTTGGGCGAGCGTGTCCTGCACGCCCTGCCCCTTGACCACGATCAGCCGACCGTCCTTGACGACGCCATAGACCAGGCCCGGCACGCGGGAATCCAGCCGCCACTGCTCGACGACGCGGTCGATGTCCTTGAGCAGGACGGCGTCAGGCTCGGCCG
>NZ_PEGG01000344.1 GCF_002737765.1 Caulobacter sp. B11
TTAAGGCTTGGCAACTTTCACGCTGACGCTACAGCGGCAATTCGACACGTTTGACCACGGTGCGCATGGCGATGCTGGAACTGACCCGCACCACCCCGGGAATCCGCGTCAGTTCCTGGGCGTGGACGCGCTCGAGGTCATCGACGTCGCGGACGACCAGCCGCAGCAGATAGTCCGAGCCGCCGGTCATCAGATAGCACTCGGCCACCTCGCGAACCCCGGCGATGGCCTTTTCGAAACTGGTCAGGGCCGCCTCGGACTGCGACGACAGGGTGACGGTGACGAAGACGCTGAGCGGCAGGCCCACGGCCCGCTCGTCGATCACGGCGGCGTAGCGCCCGATGACGCCGGACTCCTCCAGGGCCCGGACCCGCCTCAGGCAGGCCGACTCCGAGAGATTGGCCGCCTCGGCCATCTCGACATAGCTGGCCCGACCCCGCCTTTGCAGCAGCTGGAGGATCTTTCGATCGAAGGAGTCGAGCTCTACCGTGGATTTCTTCATATCACGCGCTCCGAACGCAGGATTCTTGCATAACACGGTTTGCCACGGTCAAAATAGCCAAGGAACCTGCGAGGCTGGAGGCGTAAACCGTCGCGATAATAATATTGCGAGGAAACATCATGCGCGTCGGCGTTCCTTCCGAGATCAAACCGGGCGAGCACCGGGTCGGCCTGACCCCCACCGCCGTCCGCGAATATGTCGGCCACGGCCACACGGTGCTGGTGCAGACGGGCGCGGGCCTGGGCGCCGGCTATGCCGATGACGCCTATGTCAAGGCGGGCGCGACCCTGGCGCCGGACGCCGACGCGGTGTTCGCCGGGGCCGAGATGATCATCAAGGTCAAGGAGCCCCAGAAGGTCGAGTGGGAGCGCCTGACGCCCCGCCACATCCTGTTCACCTACCTGCACCTGGCCCCCGATCCGGCCCAGACCGAAGGCCTGCTGAACAGCGGCTGCGCGGCCATCGCCTATGAGACCGTCACCGACGCCAAGGGCGGCCTGCCGCTGCTGGCCCCGATGTCGGAAGTGGCCGGCCGCATCGCCGTGTTCTCGGCCGCCGAGACCCTGCTCAAGCACAATGGCGGCATGGGCCTGCTGCTCTGCGGCGTGCCCGGCGTGGCCCCGGCCCGCGTGGTCGTGCTGGGCGGCGGCGTGGTCGGCTCCAACGCCGCCCGCATGGCCGCCGGCCTGGGCGCCGAGGTGGTGGTGCTGGAACGCTCGATCCCGCGCATGCGCGAGCTGGACGACCTCTATCAGGGCCGCATCCTGACCCGCTATTCGACCTTCGCGGCGGTCGAGGAAGAGATCCTGAAAGCCGACGTGATCATCGGCGCTGTGCTGACCGCCGGGGCCGCCGCGCCCAAGCTGGTGCGCCGCGAGCACCTCAAGCAGATGAAGCCGGGCTCGGTTCTGGTCGACGTCTCGATCGACCAGGGCGGCTGTTTCGAGACCAGCAAGCCGACCACCCACGCCGACCCGACCTACACCGTCGACGGCGTCGTGCACTATTGCGTGGCCAACATGCCGGGCGCCGCGCCACGCACCTCGTCCGAGGCCCTGGGCAACGCCACCCTGCCCTTCGGCCTAGCGCTGGCCGATCATGGCCTGGACGCGCTGAAGACCAATGTCCACCTGGCCCGCGGTCTCAACGTCCTGGCCGGCGAGCTGACCCATCCGGCCGTGGCCCAGGCCCTGGGCAAGGTCTCGATCGATCCCTACGGGGCCTGGACGAACTAGGCAGGCTCCGGGCCCCTCCGGAACGACAAAGGGCCGCGCGGTCAGCGCGGCCCTTTCCTTTTTGGCGGCGATGGTTCAGGCCGCGAAGCGGGCCAGGTCCTGGTGGCTCTCGACCAGGTCCAGCACGTCGTTCATGCAGAAGCCCGGATCGACGGGATGCAGGGCGTCATAGATCGAGCGGGCGAAGGCCAGGTCGGCGGCGGTCTTGACCCGCCAGTCCAGATGCGACCAGTCGCGCCGGGCCAAAAGATGGGCGTGGCTGAAGCGATCGGGCTGGGCGCGAAGGGCGGCGGTGGGCGAGATCCGCGCTTCGGGATCACGGGCGTCGGCGGCCGAGCGGCGCAGGGCCCCGACCGAGATCACCTCGACCTCCATGCCGGCCGGATAGGTGCGCTTGACCCGGTTGGAGGTGTAGTCGGCGCCGCTGGCCAGGGCCAGACGAACGGCTTCGTCGACCAGGCCGGGATCGACGAACGGCGCGTCGCCCTTGATGCGGACCACGTGGCTGACCGAGGTCGCGGTCTCGGCGCAGCTGGGCGATGCGGGCCAGAATGTCGGTGGCCCGCGCCGCGATGCACCGCGAAGCCGCGCGACACCACCAGGCCGGCCAGGGCGTCGTCATCGGGATCGGCGCTGGTGGCGACGATGATCCGGCTCTGGCAGCGGGCGCCGCGCAGGCGCTCGAGCTGTCGGATGATCATCGGCTGCCCCTGAAGCGTCGCCATGGCCTTGCCCGGAAGGCGGCGGGAACCCATGCGGGCCTGCAGGACGGTGAAGGATCACGACGTTCTCCCTGAACGCTGTGTGTTTCGAGAAGCCTAGATCAGATTCATAAAAGTCTGATGAATCAAAAGCTTACGCGCAATAAACCATATCCGCCGACCGCGGTTCGCGGGCGGAACGAGGGGCAGGCG
>NZ_PEGG01000345.1 GCF_002737765.1 Caulobacter sp. B11
CGAGATCTGGACCTTGCCGATCTCGCCTTCCATCTCGTGCTCGTCCGACACGACCTCGATCACCCGCTTCTGGGTGGTTTCGCCGGTCTTGGGGTCGATGCGCACGCGGATGTCGTGCTCGGCGCCGTAACGCGAGCGCGCCGCCTTCTGGAGCGCGTCCTCGATCGCCTCGATGACGACTTCCTTCTCGATGCCTTTTTCGCGCGCGTCAGCGATCTGCAGCAGCTCGAGCCGGTTGGCGGAAATGCCGATGGCCATGGTCAGTCCTCTTCACTTTCGGACAGGTCAAAATCTTCGTCTTCGGCGTCGTCGTCGCCGAGATCTTCGGAGTCCGCGTCACCGCCGTCGGCGGCCACGCGGGCGGCGCGCTGGTCGGCGCCCCGCTTCATCAGGGCGTCGGTCAGCACCAGCTTGGCGTCGACCAGCCACTCGAACGGGAAATAGACGGTGGTGTCGTCCTCGCCCTCGAGGTTGAGGCCCACCTGGCCGTCCTCGGTGCCGGCGAGCTCGCCCTTGAAGCGCTTGCGGCCCTCGGCGACGCGATCGAGCTCGATGCGCACCTCCAGGCCGGCATAGTCGTCGAAGTCCTTCAGCCGGGTCAGGGGTCGGTCGACGCCGGGGCTGGAGACCTCCAGGGTATATTCGCCGCTGATCGGGTCGGCGGCGTCGAGGATCTCGGAAATGGCTCGCGACAGCTTGGCGCAGTCCTCGACATTCATGTCGCCGCCGCTGCCGTCTTCCAGCATCGGGCGCTCGGCCATGATCTGCAGGCGGCGCTGTTCGGCGCCGCCCATCAGGCGCAGGCGCACGATCTCGTAACCGACGGACTCGGCGACGGGATCGAGGATTTCGATCAGGTCACGGTCTTCCTGCGTCTTGCCGCGCACGGTGTATCTCAACTCAAAAACGGGGCCGGGCGCCGAGGCTGGCGAGCGGCCAAAGAAAAAGCGGCAGCCTTTCGGGCCGCCGCTCGAAAGCGCTAGCAGCGCTGACGGACGATGTAGGGCCTTTATAGCGCGATGTTCGGACGGTTGGAAGCCCCCTGAGGCGCACAGAGTCCGCTCGCCGCGCCTGACCCCTTTCGCACCGCAGCACTCAGGGTCTATAAGGCCGGCGCGCAGACCCGCCTCCCCCGCGGGGCCTCTCCCAAAGAAGAGTCACAATGGACCTCTCCAAGATCGCCACGGGCGTGAACCCGCCTTACGACCTCAACGCCGTCATCGAGATCCCGCAGGGCGGCGAACCGGTGAAATACGAGATCGACAAGGCCAGCGGGGCCCTGATGGTCGACCGCTTCCTGCATACGGCGATGTTCTATCCGGCCAATTACGGCTTTATCCCCCACACCCTGGCCGATGACGGCGATCCGGCCGACATCATGGTCGTGGGCCCCACCCCCGTGGTGCCCGGCGCGATCATCCGCTGCCGTCCGATCGGCACCCTGATGATGGTCGACGAAGCCGGTTCGGACGAAAAGATCCTGGCCGTGCCGGTCGACAAGCTGCACCCCTTCTATACGGGCGTGAACAGCTGGCGCGACCTGCCGGTGATCCTCACCGAGCAGATCGCCCACTTCTTCCAGCACTACAAGGATCTGGAAAAGGGCAAGTCGACCAAGATCACCGGCTGGGCCGACCTGGAAGAAACCGCCGAAATCATCCGCGCGGCGATCAAGCGCCACGACGACAACTACTGAATCCGCATGACCCTTCCCTCCCCGCAGCGGGGAGGGAAGCCGTCACAGAAACTGCCCGGCAATCAACAGCAGCACCATCGCCACGTCGATCAGCACCGTGACGCCGGAAAAGCCCTTGATGAAGCGGCCGCCCTTGGCGAGTAGCGAGCCCATGTAGAAGACCTTGCTGATCACCGCCGCGCCCACCGCCAGATCGCGGGTCTCGGGGTGGTAGGCCGCCCAGATCAGCATGCCGCCGGTCAGGCCGATCAACAGACCCCAACCGCGCACGATCACATCCGCCAGCGGCCCCTCCAGGGCTTCGCCATAGGTCGAGCGCATCGCGCGGCCCGGCGAAATCACGAACTGCAGCATGGTCAGGGTCAGCAGGCCGCTGATCACCAGAACGATCTGATAGTGCTCGACAATCCAGGACATCATCGCCTCCCCGCGCCCGTCATGGCGCGGGCCGGGGCAAGCTTAGCAGATAAGGCGGCGGATCAGACGCGCACGAAATCCAGGAACACCGGCGCGCAGTCGCCCAGCTTCTTTTCCTCGTAGCGCGTGGTGACGTGATCGGCCGGCGGGGCGTTGCGGTCGGTGTCCGGCTCGGCGAAGCGGAAGGCCGGGTCGGCCAGCACCCGTTCGATCGTCCATTCGGCATAGTCGGCCCAGTCGGTGGCGAAGCGCAGCGCCCCGCCCGACTTCAGAACGCGGGCGAGTTCCGTCACCACCGCCGGCTGGATCAGGCGCCGCTTGTTGTGCCGCGCCTTGTGCCAGGGGTCGGGGAACATGATGAACACCCGGCTCAGGCAGGCGTCGGGCAGCCAGGCCAGCACGTCGCGGGCGTCGCCCTCGTGGATGCGGACGTTCTTGAGGTCCTGCTCCTCAACGTGACGGACCGCGCTGGCCACGCCGTTGACGAAGGGCTCGGCCCCGATGATCAGGGCGTGCGGGTGGCGGCCGGCCTGGGCGGCCATGTGCTCGCCGCCGCCGAAACCGATCTCCAGCCAGGCTTCCGTCGCCTCCGGCATCAGGTCGCGCGGGTCGAAGGGCGCGGTCGGCACGGCGATCTCGGGCAGCAGGGTGTCGAGCAGGGCCTGCTGGCGCGGCTTGACCGGCCGCGACTTGATGCGGCCGAACGAGCGCAGCGGCCCGTGGGGAATGGTAGGGGATGTCATGGGGGCGGGTCTTAGCGGTGATGGGGCCGGGAGACCAGCCAAACGAAAACGGGCCCCGATCGATTGACCGAGGCCCGTTTCAAGACGTTCCGAAGGTCGAAGCTTAAGCCAGACCCTTCAGCTCCGGCACCAGGTCGGTCTTCTCCCAGGAGAAGCCGCCCTCGTTGTCGGGCGTGCGGCCGAAGTGGCCATAGGCGGCGGTGCGGGCATAGATCGGCTTGTTGAGCTGCAGGTGCTCGCGAATGCCGCGCGGGGTGGCGCCGCCGATCAGGGTGGGCAGCAGCTTTTCCAGCACCTCGGGATCGACCCGGCCGGTGCCGTGCAGATCGACGTGGAACGAGACCGGCTGGGCCACGCCGATCGCGTAGGCGATCTGGATCGTGCAGCGGTCGGCCAGGCCGGCGGCCACGACGTTCTTGGCCAGGTAGCGGCAGGCATAGGCGGCCGAACGGTCGACCTTGGTCGGATCCTTGCCCGAGAAGGCGCCGCCGCCGTGCGGGGCCGCGCCGCCGTAGGTGTCGACGATGATCTTGCGGCCGGTGACGCCGGCGTCGCCGTCCGGGCCGCCGATCTCGAAGCGGCCGGTCGGATTGACCAGCCACTGGGTCTTCTTGGTGATCAGGCCCTCGGGGAAGATCGGCAGGATGTGCGGGCGGATCAGGTCGAGCACGCGCTTGCTGGTCGGCGCCTTGCCGTCGATCTTCTTCTTGTGCTGGTGCGACACGACGATCGAGACGACGCGGACCGGCTTGCCGGTCCCGTCATATTCCAGGGTCACCTGGCTCTTGGCGTCGGGTTCCAGCTCGTGCAGCTCGCCGCTGTGACGCAGCTGGGCCAGACGGCTGAGGATGTTGTGGCTGTACTGCAGGGTGGCCGGCATCAGCTCCGGGGTCTCGGTGCTGGCGTAACCGAACATGATGCCCTGGTCGCCGGCGCCTTCGTCCTTCTTGTCGCTGGCGTCAACGCCCTGGGCGATGTGGGCCGACTGGCCGTGCAGATAGTTGGCGAACTTGGCCTTCTGCCAGTGGAAGCCCTTCTGCTCGTAGCCGATGTCCTTGACCGCGGCGCGGACCTTGGACTCCAGCGAGCCGAGGATATCCTTGGTCAGCTGCTTGTTGGCGGCCTTGTCGCCGCCAGGCTTGCCGGCCCGCACTTCGCCGGCCAGCACGATGCGGTTGGTGGTGACCAGGGTCTCGCAGGCCACGCGCGCCTCGGGGTCGGCGCTCAGGAAGGCGTCGACGACGGTGTCGCTGATCCGGTCGGCGACCTTGTCGGGGTGGCCCTCGGAAACGCTTTCACTGGTGAAGATATAGGAGGAACGGCTCACAGATCAGCTCCGGACAAGACTCCGCCGCGCGGACGGTTTGGCCGGCGAGGGTGCCCGGAACATATAAAGATATGTTTATGTCCGCAACGGCCGAAATCAGCTTTCGGACGGTTCCGCGATTTCTTCGTCGGCCATCGACCGCACGAGGTCCAGAACCCGGCGCACCTTGGGCTTGTTGATCTTCGGGAACAGCCCCGCCAGCTCAAGACCTTCGGTCGTCATCAGGAAATCATGGACGAACTGGCCCTGGTTGGTCTGGGCCGAGGTCTCGCCCTCGGTCGGATCGGCCAGGCCTTCGAAGAAATAGGCCACCGACGACTGCAGGCTGCGGGCGATCTCGTACAGCTTGGAGGCGCTGACGCGATTGGCGCCGCGCTCGTATTTCTGCACCTGCTGAAAGGTCAGCCCCAGGCCCTCGGCCAGCTTTTCCTGGCTGATCCCCAGCAGTTTCCGCCGCATCCGGATTCGGGCGCCGACATGAAGGTCGATGGGATTGGGGTGGCGGTCTTGCTCGAGGGTCGCTGTCATCAAACCGATAAAACTGAGATTATGATTTTTTGTTAATCTTCTGTCCGCCAGTTCGCGGGATTTTCCTAGCCCTTACCTGACGTGAGGCGAGCAGTGAGGCGCCCATAATGAGGAAGTAGGGCCAGTGTCCCAGGCTCGAAAACAGCGTGCCGGAAAATTCCGGCGGCAGGGCCACATCGATCACGCCGGCCTGGCCAAGGTTCAGCCTGGCCCCGCCCACCACTCGGCCGTGGGCGTCGATCATCGCCGAGACGCCGGTCGGGGTAGCTCGGATGATCGGCTTTCCAGTCTCGATGGCGCGGTAACTGGCCAGGTTCAGGTGCTGCAAAGGCCCTGACGTGACCCCGAACCAGGCGTCATTGGAGACATTGACCAGGGCGCGCACGGCCGGATCGGGCCTGGCGAGGCGCGGAAACAGGCTCTCGTAACAGATCAGCGGCTGCACCAGCAGATCGGAGCCGATGCGCAGCGGCGCGGGCCGGGGCCCGCTGGCGAAGGAATCACTCAGGTGGGCCATGCTTCGGACCCCCAGGGCGGTCAGAACCCCGTCCATCGGCAGGTATTCGCCGAACGGCACCAGCCGGTGCTTGTCATAGACCCCGACCAATACGATGTCGTCGGCGTCACGCCGCAGGGCGACAAGGCTATTGTAATAGACCGGCTTGTCCGCCGGCCCCTCATAGCGATAGCCGCCGATCAACAACCGCTGGCCGGGCTGAAGGGCGTCGACGATCGCCTGCCGCACCCAGGAGCCGGGAACCAGATAGTCGTTGATCGCGGCCGGCAGGGCCCCTTCGGGCCAGATCACGAGGTCGGCGGGCCGGCCCTGATAGGGCCGCGAGGTCAGGTCGACATAGCGGCCGACAATGTCCTGAAAGCTGGCGGCGTCCCACTTGATCGACTGCGGGACGTCGGCCTGAACGATGCGGACCAGGGTCGCGGCCTGGGGCGTCGCGGGGCGATCAAGGGCCAGGCGCGCGGCGCCGCCGGCATAGAGCAGGACGAGTCCGGCGAACGCCGACCCGACCGCGATCCGGCCGGATCGTCCGTCCCGCCAGACGGCCGGCGCGGCGGCGATGGCCAGGGTGATCCAGGTCAGGCCATAGGCGCCCACCACCGCGGCGGCCTGGGACGGGGCCGAACCGGCCCGCCAAGCCTCGCCGGGCAGGTTCCACGGAAACCCGGTCAGGATGTGGCCGCGGGTCCATTCCAGCAGGCTGAAGGCCGAGGCGAACACCAGCAGGCGCAGGGCGTCGG
>NZ_PEGG01000346.1 GCF_002737765.1 Caulobacter sp. B11
TGATCAGCACGCCAAACAGCGACGGCTTGATGACCTCGCCGCTGGCCGCCGCCGCCAGATCGAAGCGCTCGTCACGGGTCAGCAGGCGGCCGAGCTGGTGCTGCGCCATGCCGAACCGGCGCAGGCAGTTTTCGACGATGATCACCGCGCCGTCGACGATCAGGCCAAAGTCCAGGGCCCCCAGGCTCATCAGATTGCCGGACGTTTTCGTCTGCACCATGCCGGTGATGGTCATGAGCATGGCCAGGGGAATGACCGTCGCGGTGATCAGGGCGGCGCGGATGTTGCCCAGCAGCAGGAACAGCACCACGATCACCAGCAGCGCGCCCTCGACCAGGTTCTTCTCGACCGTGGCGATGGTGCGGTCGACCAGATCGGTGCGGTCATAGATCGGCTTGGCGGTGACGCCGCCGGCAGGGCCCGGGCGGCGACCTCGAGCCGCTCGGCGACGGCCCGCGCCACGGTGCGGCTGTTCTCGCCGACCAGCATCATCACCGTGCCCAGCACCACTTCGCGGCCGTTCTCGGTGGCGGCGCCGGTGCGCAGCTCCTCGCCCAGGATCACGTCGGCGACATCGGCCACCCGGATCGGCGCGCCGCCCCGGTTGGCGACGACGATCCGTTGCAGGTCCTCGACGCCGGTCGCCTGGCCGGGCGTGCGCACCAGATATTGCTCGCCATGGCGCTCGACATAGCCGGCCCCGACATTGGCGTTGTTGGCGTTCAGCGCGGCGACGACCTCGTCCATCGTCACGCCATAGGCCGCCAGGCGCTGGGGCCAGGGGGTGACATGGTACTGGCGCACATAGCCGCCGATCGTATTGACCTCGGTGACCCCGGGCGTGGTGCGCAGCTGGGGCCGGATCACCCAGTCCTGCAGGGTCCGCAGGTCTTCGGGGGTGTAGGTCCCGCCGCCGGGCTTGCGGGCGCCGGGCTGGGCCTCGACCGTGTACATGAAGATCTCGCCCAGGCCGGTGGCGATGGGGCCAAGTTCCGGCTCGACGCCCTGGGGCAATTGCCCGCGCACTGACTGCAGCCGCTCATTGATCAATTGGCGGGCGAAGTAGATGTCCGTCCCGTCGCGGAACACGGCCGTGACCTGGCTGAGGCCGTAGCGCGAAATCGAGCGGGTATGGTCCAGGCCCGGGACCCCGGCGATGGCGGTCTCGACCGGGAAGGTGACGCGTTGCTCCGCCTCCAGAGGCGAATAGCCTGCGGCTTCGGTGTTGATCTGGACCTGGACATTGGTGATGTCGGGCGTGGCGTCGATCGGCAGGCGCTGGAAGCTCCAGAGGCCCAGGAGCGCCAGCAGGACGACAGCGGCCATGACCGCCCAGCGATGGGCGATCGAGGCGCGGATGATGCGGTTCAACATGACGCCCCCTAGTGGTCGTGGCTCGCGCCGGACTTCTCGATGTCCGCGCGGATCAGGAAGGCGCCGTCGGCGACGTACGGCGTTCCGGGCTCGAGGCCGCCCAGGACTTCCGTCCATTCGGGCGTGCGGACGCCAAGCGTCAGCATGCGCACCTCGTAGGTGTCGCCGACCTGGGCGAAGACCACGTCGAAGTCGCGGAACCGCTGGATCGCCCGGGTTCGCACCGCCAGGGCGACGGGCCGCGATGCGACCATGACCGCGCCCTCGACCCCCAGTCCCGGCCGCCAGGCAGGGCCTCCCCCGTCGGGCAGGTGAACGTGGGCCAGCTGGGTCTGGCTGGCCATGTCGGCCGAGGGCAGGATCGACTCGACCGTCGCCAGGATGCGGTCGGTCCCCGACAGGCTGCGCACCTCGACCCGCTGACCGGCGCGAACGCGCTCGGAGTCGCGCGGATAGACGAAGAGTTCCGCGTGAAGCTTGGTCGGATCGGCGATCACGAAGATCGGCCGATCATAGGCCACGTCGCCGACATTGCTGTTCTTCTCGATGATCTGGCCCGAGATCGGGGCCGGGATCGCATAGGTCTGCAGGCTGTCCGACGACTCGACGCGCGCCAGGATCTGACCCTTGCGGACTCTCTGACCCAGTTCGCCGTTCAGGCTCATGATCCGTCCCGGATACCAGGCGCGAACCTCGCCCTTGCCCTCGGGGGTGACCTCGATGCGGCCGTTCAGGGTCACGGTCTCGGCGATGGCGGCGGGGCCGGCGGTCTCGACCTTGACGCCGCCCGCCTGGGCGGCCGCCGCCGACATGGTCGTGCGGCCTTCATAGGAGGCGTAGCGCCAGGCATGGGTCCTGCCGCCCTCTCGAGCGGTGATCGCCACGTCGAACGAGTGCGGCTCGGCCACCACGCCCGCCCCGCGCAGAAAATCCTCCTGCGGCTTGAAGCCAAAGCGGTCCACCTTGCCGCCCAGGCGGGTCAGGGTCAGGTCGAGCGTGACCTGGCCGGGGTCGACCGGTTTGTCCTTGCGGTAGGCGTAGAGGCGGAATTCCGGCTCGACGCCGGTCTCAAAGATGGTGACCTCCAGGCTGAAATCGCCGTCGCGCAGCAGCCGGCCATTGTGCGGGCCGCGCTCGAACTCGGCGCCGGCTTCGCCGTGCGCGTCGGGCCGGGCGGCTTTGTCGCCGGGACCGCAGGCGGCCAGGCCCAGGGCGGCCGAAGCCAACAGGATCGCCCAGAGGGGGCGGCGGGTCGGTGCGAGGCTCATGGTCGGGTCTCCGTGCTGGCGAGCAGCGCGTGCGCGCCGGTCAGGCCGATCCAGGCTCGCCCCGTCTTGATGAAAGGCCTTGAGGACCTGGACCCGATGGGCCTTGGTCTCGATCAGGGCGCGTTGGGCGGCGATCACGTCAAGGTAGCTGAAGCCCCCGCGATTGAAGCCCTCGCGCACCAGGGCGACCGCCTGTTCGGCGTTGGGCGTCACCGTCTCGTCGGTCCGGCGGACCTCGGCGGCGGCGGCGGCCCGGCGCGCGATCAGGCGGGCGATCTCGCGTTGGCCGGCGATCCGCGCGGCGGCGAGATCCGGCCTCGACCGCCAGACGTTCGGCGCGGGCCGGTCAATGGCCCCGCGATTGGTGTCGTATCGGCCAGGGGCAGGGTCGCGCCCATCACCAGCGCCACCGCGCCCTCGTTTTGCAGGTGACGCACGCCGAAATTGACGGTCCGGTCCTGCACGGCCCGGCGCCTGTTCAACCGCGACGCGGGGGCGGCCCGACGTCCTGCTCGGCTCTCAGAA
>NZ_PEGG01000347.1 GCF_002737765.1 Caulobacter sp. B11
CAAGGCGGCGTCGACGCCCTCAACCAGACCATCGTCGAGCGGGCCACCGGCGAACGGCCGTTCCTGTACCTGCTGCTGGGCAAGGACGGAAAGAAGATCTCGGGCTCGATCGAGCAGTCGCCGCTGAGCGATTTCGAGGGCTCCGGCCCGGTCTGGGCGAGTTTCAAGGTCACCGAGACCGACATCGACGGGGCCGAGGTGCGGCGCGCCGCTCGCGGCGTCCAGGAGCGTCTGCGCGACGGCGAGGTGTTGTTCGTCGGCGCCGACATCGCCGAGTCCGAGGGCTATGTGCTGAAGATCGTCCGGGCGCTGTGGGGCGCGGGGGCGTTGGTCATCATCCTGGGCCTGGCGGGCGGGGTGCTGATCAGCCGCAATGTCTCGCGCAGCATGCAGGGGCTGGTCGACCTGGTCAGCGCCGTGCGCTCGGGCGACCTGCACGCCCGGGCCACCATCCGCGGCACCCGCGACGAATATGACGAGCTGGCCGAGGGCCTCAACGACATGCTCGACCGCATCGAGCGGCTGATGGGCGGCCTGCGCCACGCCGGCGACGCCATCGCCCATGATCTGCGCTCGCCCCTGACCCGCCTGCGCGCCCGCATGGAAGTGGCGCTGATCGACGCCGAGAACGGCAAGGGCGATCCGGTGGCGGC
The DNA here is from genome assembly GCF_002737765.1 of Caulobacter sp. B11. Taxonomy (GTDB): domain Bacteria; phylum Pseudomonadota; class Alphaproteobacteria; order Caulobacterales; family Caulobacteraceae; genus Caulobacter. The sequence continues at coordinate 654 of NZ_PEGG01000347.1, forward strand.
GCTGGAAACCGCCCTGCAGGACGCCGACGGGGTGCTCAAGACCTTCAACGCCGTGCTGGCCATCGCCCGCCTGCAGGCGGCCGGCGAGGCGCCCGACCAGAAGACCTTCGACGCCAGCGCCCTGGCCAGCGACATGGCCGAGCTCTACGAGGCCAGCTGCGAGGACAAGAACCTCGATTTCAAGGCCGAGATCACGCCCAGCCTGCACATCCGCGGCAACCGCGAGTTCATCGCCCAGGCCCTGGCCAACATCCTCGACAACGCCATCAAATATACCCCCGAGGGCGGGGCGATCATGCTGCGGGCCCGGCGGCGTTCCTCGGGCGAGCTGGAGTTTTCGGTGACCGACACCGGCCCCGGCGTGCCGATGGAGGACCGCGGCCGGGTGGTGCAGCGCTTCGTGCGCCTGGAAAACAGCCGCAGCGAGCCGGGCGCCGGCCTGGGCCTGTCCCTCGTCCAGGCCGTCGCCGTCTCGCACGGCGGGGCGCTGGAACTGGCCGAGGGGCCCGGCGAATATGACGGCTTTGGTCCGGGGCTGCGGGTGGCGCTGGTCCTTCCGCGGGTGGAATAGGCCGAGCGACTAGGCTGGACGACTGTGACAGGCCACAGTGGCGGTCATGACTCGCCTGCTCGAACGCCTGGCCCCCTGCGGCCCGATCGCTGACCCCAAGGCGGCTGAACGGGCCTATGAGGCCATCGTCCGCAAGGTCGGCGAGGCGGCGGCGGTTCAGGTCGAGGCCGCCTGGCCGGCCCTGGCGCCGGTGTTCGGAGCCTCCAGCTATCTGGCCTCCCTGGCCCGGCGCGACGGACGGCGGCTGCCCTGGATCCTCGCCGGCGACCCCGAGGCGCGGCTGGGCGAGCTCCTGGCGGCCGCCCGGGCCGTGGCCGACGAGCCCGATTTCGAAACCGCCCGCAAGACCCTGCGCGAGCTCAAGGCCGACCTGCACCTGCTGACCGCCCTGTGCGACCTGGGCGGGGTCTGGGGGCTGGACGCGGTCACCGCCGCCCTGACCCATTTCGCCGACGCCGCCCTGCAGGCCGCCCTGGCCCAGGCGGTGCGGGCGGAGGTGGCGCGCGGCAGCCTGACCGGGGTGGGCGAGGGGGCGCGCGGCCCGGCCCCGGGCCTGTTCTGCATCGCCATGGGCAAGCACGGCGCCTTCGAGCTGAACTATTCCAGCGACATCGATTTCTCGATCTTCTACGCGCCCGACGCCCTGCCGGTGGCCGACGGGGTCGAGCCCCAGGGCGTGGCGGTGCGGATCGCCAACCATCTGGGCCGCATCCTGCAGGAGCGCACCGCCGACGGCTATGTGTTCCGCATCGACCTGCGCCTGCGCCCCGACCCGTCCTCGACCCCGCCGGCCATGCCGATCGACGCGGCCCTCGACTACTATGAGAGCGTCGGCCAGAACCAGAACTGGGAGCGGGCCGCCCACATCAAGGCGCGGATCGCGGCCGGCGACCTGGCCGAGGGCGAGGCCTTCCTGGCCCAGCTGCAGCCGTTCATCTGGCGGCGGAATCTCGACTTCGCGGCCATCGCCGACATCCATTCGATCAAGCGCCAGATCCACGCCTACAAGGTCGACGACCGGCTGACGGCCAAGGGCGCGGACCTGAAGCTGGGCCGGGCGGCATTCGCGAGATCGAGTTCTTCGTCCAGACCCAGCAGCTGATCCTCGGCGGGCGACATCCGGGCCTGCGCTCGCCGCGCACCCTGGAGGCCCTGGCCGCCCTGTCGGACGCCGGCCATGTGACGCCGCAGGATCGCGACTATCTGATCGCCGCCTACCGCGACCTGCGGGCCCTGGAGCACCGGGCCCAGATGATCGCCGACGACCAGACCCACAAGCTTCCGGAGTCCGACACCGACCGCAAGCGGGTGGCGGCCCTGTGGGGCCATGGCGTGCTGCGCGGATTCGACGCCGCCGTCGGCAAGATCCTCAAGGGCGTCAACCTGCGGTACGGCAAGCTTTTCGCCGGCGAGGAGGCGCTGTCGTCGCGGTTCGGCAGCCTGGTCTTCACCGGCGTCGAGGACGATCCCGAGACCCTGGCCACCCTCAGGCGCATGGGCTTTTCGAGCCGGAGCGGGTGGCCGCCACCATTCGCGGCTGGCACCACGGCCATATCGCCGCCACCCGCACCGAGCGCGGCCGCGAGCTGTTCACCCGGCTGGCGCCGCGCCTGCTGGACGCCGCCAACGCCACTGGCGCGCCGGATCCGGCCTTCAACCGCTTCGCCGACTTCTTCGCCAGCCTCAGTTTC
>NZ_PEGG01000348.1 GCF_002737765.1 Caulobacter sp. B11
TGCATAAATAGCTATTTTCTGCTCTATTAAATCCGCTTTGCGAAGGTATTCGCTGCCGTTCGACTTGAATCCAGCAGCTATTATTATATCGACAAAACTCTGTTTCGCGCTGTTTCCGCGCATGGATTTCCCCCATTGTTATAGGCGGCAGTCCAAGATCGCTCGACGCCGGGACAGTGAAGGTACCTAAATGGTTTCACGCTGCCAGCCACAGTCCGCTTCCCACCCTTCTCAGAAGTTCAAAAGGTCAGCTGTCGGGCGATGGGGCCCAAGGTCCGCAATCCGGGCGGCGGCTAGTCACCGCTCCTGACCCGCGTCGGACCCCTATTTTCGTGTCATCCCGGACGCGCCCTGGCGCGATCCGGGACCCAGGTCCCGGCGCTCCGCTTCGCTGCAGCCGGGATGACAAGCGTTGGGGGTTGGTGCGGCGTCTGCCTTGGCCTTGGCGCGGCGTCCGATCACCACCCCAAACCGCCCCGCCGGCAACACCCCGTTAAGCCTGACTCTTAAGGTTCGCGACACCTCTGCGAAACCCCGTCTTTACCCCGAGCCTGTATCACTCTGACCCAACAAGAGCCCTGTCCCACGTTGGACGCGGCCGGTTTCGTGGGTGTCTTCAAATGACCAAGACGGTTCTCGTCGTCGACGACGATCCGACTCAACGTCGGTTGATCCAGGCCGTGCTCGAGCGCGACGGCTTCGCGGTGTCGCATGCCGAGGGCGGCGACGCGGCGATGTCGCATCTGGCCAGCGGCGCGCCGACCGACGTGATCCTGCTGGACCTGGTCATGCCCGGCCTGTCGGGCCAGGACACCCTGAAGGAAATGCGGGCGCGGGGCTTTACCCAGCCCGTGATCGTCCTGACCGCCTCCGGCGGGGTCGACACCGTGGTCAAGGCCATGCAGGCCGGGGCCACCGACTTCTTCATCAAGCCCGCCTCGCCCGAGCGGATCACCGTCTCGATCCGCAACGCCCTGTCGATGGGCGACCTGAAGGGCGAGGTCGAGCGGCTGACCAAGCGGGCCAGCCACCGCACCACCTTCGCCGACCTGATCGGCACCTCGCCGGCCATGACCCAGGTCAAGCGCATGGGCGAGCGGGCCGCCAAGTCCTCGATCCCGATCCTGATCACCGGCGAGAGCGGGGTCGGCAAGGAGCTGATCGCCCGCGCCGTGCACGGCGCCTCCGAGCGGGCCGGCAAGCCCTTCGTGGCGGTCAACTGCGGCGCCATTCCGGAGAACCTGGTCGAGTCGATCCTGTTCGGCCACGAAAAGGGATCCTTCACCGGGGCCACTGACAAGCATCTGGGCAAGTTCAAGGAGGCCGACGGCGGCACCCTGTTCCTCGACGAGGTCGGCGAACTGCCGCTGGACATGCAGGTCAAGCTGCTGCGCGCCCTGCAGGAAGGCGAGATCGACCCGATCGGCTCCAAGCGCTCGCAAAAGGTCGATGTGCGCATCGTCTCAGCGACCAATCGCGACGTCGCCCAGGCCGTGGCCCAGGGCCGGTTCCGCGAGGACCTCTATTACCGCCTCAATGTCTTCCCGATCGAGGCCCCGGCCCTGCGCGACCGCCGCGAGGATATCCCGGCCCTGACCGAGGCCTTCATCCGCCGCTTCAATATCGAGGAGGGCAAGCGCGTCGTCGGCGCCGCCCCCGAGACGCTGGATTTCCTGACCCGCTTCGACTGGCCCGGCAATGTCCGCCAGCTGGAGAACGCGGTCTATCGCGCCATCATCCTGGCCGATGCGCCCTATCTGCAGCCCTACGACTTCCCGGCCATCTCGGGCATCGTCGCGCCGCCGCTGGGCGCCGACCCCGAGGCCGCCCCGTCGCCGGACCTGCCGGCCATGCTGCAGGCGGCCCACGCCGCCCTGGCCGGGACCGCCAGCCAGTCGCCGGTCCGCATCCTCGACGACCGCGGCCATCTGCGGACCCTGGAAGAGATCGAGCGCGACCTGATCCAGCACGCCATCGAGGTCTATTCGGGCCATATGAGCGAGGTGGCGCGCCGCCTCGGCATCGGCCGCTCGACCCTCTATCGCAAGGTCCGCGAGCAGGGCATCGAGGTCGATATGAAGGAGGCCTCGTGATGATCTGTCCGTTCCGCCCCCTGTCGCGCGAACAGCGGCTCAAGGCCCTGATCAAGCCGGTAGGCGCGCCGCTGAAACCCCAGGCTTTCGCGCGTCCGCGCAGCCTGCACTAGACCCTTTCCGACGACCTGCGGGACAGCCTCCCCGCGCTGCCCCCTCCGGCCCTCCGGGCCACCTCCCCCAAAGGGGAGGATCTGCGCCGCGCACGTCAGATGCTCCCCCTCTGGGGGAGCTGTCGCGGAGCGACTGAGGGGGTTGCCCGCAGAAGCATCCAGAAACCTGACGCCTCAGCCGCCCGCGACGCTGCGGGCGATCAGGCCGGCCAGCCGGGCGACGCCGTCCTCGATGGCTTCGGCGCTGGGCAGGGAATAGCTCAGGCGGATCGTGCTGACGTCGGGCACCAGGGCGAAGAACGGCTCGCCGGGCACGAAGGCGACCCGCTCCTCGGCCAGGGCCCGTTCCAGCAAGACCTTGCCATCCAGGCCCGGCGGCAGCTGGATCCAGACGAACATCCCGCCCTGGGGACGCGACCAGGTCACGCCCGCCGGCATGTGGCGGTCCAGGGCCGCCAGGAGGATCTTGGCCTTGGCCTGATAGGCCCCGCGCAGCACGCTCAGATGCTGCTCATAGCCCTCCGACACCGCCCGATGGGCCACCATCTGGTTGATGGTCGAGACATGCAGGTCGCCGCCCTGCTTGAGCAGGACCAGCTTTTCGATCACCGCCCG
>NZ_PEGG01000349.1 GCF_002737765.1 Caulobacter sp. B11
AGATCGGTCAGGCGCAGGTTCAGCCTGACCGCCGAGGGAATGTCGGTCTGCCCCCCGCCCTGCCAGGTCGGCCGCCAGGCGCCGTCGAACAGGAAAGCCGTCTGGGCGCTCTCGACGCCGGTCAGCAGCACCTGGGCCGGCCCCAGGCGCGCGCCGTCCAAGGCCGGCCGGGCGCGCCGCTCGAGGCGGCCTTCGACCAGGGCGTATTGAACATATTGCATCGAGGCGCGGGGCGCCTGGTCGGGGTTCTCATAGCCGCGCCGAGTCAGGACCAGCAGGGGGCCGTCGGGCTCGTAGGGCGGACGGCCGGAAAAGGCGGTCAGGGCCGGCAGGCCGTCCTCGCCGCGCGTTCGCCGAGAGGCGGCCTGGGACAGATCGGCCTTGAGGACGGCGCGGGTCCGCTGCAGCTCGGCATAGCGTTCCACCTTGACGCGGACCGCGCCCTGATTGGCCAGGGTGGTGCTCATCACCGCCACGCCGGCGGCGGTGATCAACGCGAAGATCAGCAACGCCACCATCATTTCGATCAGGGTGAAGCCCTTCATCGCGAGGCCCTGAACAGCGTGACCCGGGCGGCCGGTTGGCGGACCTGGGGCGCGATGACGACGATGTCGATGCGAAGCATGTCGGGATCGGCCGTGCGACTGACCAGGCGCGTCCAGATCCAGGTCCGTCCGGCCACCTGTTCCTGGCCGTTGGTCTGGCCCAGCGCCGGGGGCGTCATGCTGGTCACGGTCTCGACGGCCCGGTTGTCCAGCACCACCTCGGCCAGGATCCTGTCCTGCAATCGGCCTCCGGCCCGCGTGTTCTCGCCCGCCAGATTCAGCAGGGCCAGAACGGCCAGGCTGAAGATCGCCAGCGCGACCAGCAGTTCGATCAGGGTGAAGCCGGACTCAGAGCGCGCGCGGGGCATGGACCGTCACGTTTCCAGCGATATCGACGCTAACCCCATAGGCGACCGCGCGCCGCTGCAGGGTGAATTCGGCCCCGCTGGCCTGTCCGGTCGGCTCGAACACGACGGCAGGCTCCGCCCCCTCGACCGAGACGCGGGTCTCTTCCGTCCAGGCGGTCGGGACAAAGGGCTTGGCGTCCAGGGGACGCCAGTCGCGCCCATCGCGGATATCGAAGCTGTAGTCGACGGCCGAAACCCTGACCCGAACCTGACGATTGACCAGCAGCGCCTCTTCGCGGGCCCGCAGCAGGCGCGCGGCGAACCGTTCGCTCTCCTGGGCCAGCGAGATCTGCCGGTCCGGCAGGGTCAGGATCACCGCGCCCGCCAGCAGCCCCATGATCGCCAGCACGACCATGAGTTCGACGAGGGTGAAGCCCGCCCGTGCGACGCGGCGAGCCGCCTGGCGGCTGGATTCAGCTCCAGTTGCCAATGTCGGCGTCCTTGCCCTCGCCGCCCTCGCGGCCATCGGCGCCGAACGAGAAGATATCGACGGCGCCGCGGGTTCCGGGGGCGCGGTACTGGTAGGGATTGCCCCACGGATCCTTGGGCAGGCGACGGATATAGCCGCCCTCGCGATAGCGGTCGGCCTGGACTCCGGCCGGCGGCGCCACCAGGGCCTGCAGCCCGGCCTCGGTCGGCGGGAAGGTGAACATGTCGAGGCGATAGCTCTCGAGCGCCTGCTCCAGGACCGATACGTCGGCGCGGGCCTTTTCCTTCATGGCCTTGTCCTGGCTGGGCAGGACATTGATCGCCACCACGGTGGCCAGCAGGCCCAGGATGACGATGACCACCATCATCTCGACCAGGGTGAAGCCGGCCTCTTGCCGACGGCGACGCGTGTTGTGTTCCGGGGCGGGCATGGCTGCGCCTCCTATTTCAAGGCCAGGGTGTTGATCTGCAGGATGGGCAGCAGGATGGAAAGCACGATCGTCGCCACCACCCCGCCAGCAGGACGATGATCGCCGGCTCCAGCAGGCTGAGGAGCATGGCGGTGAAGGTGTCGAATTCCCGCTCCAGATAGTCGGCGGCCCGCATCAGCATCGTCTCGACCCGGCCGCTGCTCTCGCCGCTGGCGGTCATGTAGACGAGGACGGGGGGAAAGACCTCAACCCGCCGCATGGCGACCGACAGCGCGCCGCCTTCGCGAATGGCGGCGATCATGTCGTCCATCGCCGCGCGCAGGACGGAATTGCGCACCGTGCCGGCCGTGAGGATCAGGCCCTCGAGCATGGGCAGGCCGCTGGCGACCATGGTGGCCAGGGTTCGCGCCAGCCGCGCCGCGTGGACGTCTCGGATCAGCTTGCCCAGCAGGGGTAGGCGCAGCAGCGTGCGGTCGACGGTCAGCTTGAAGGCCGGCGCGCGCAGGCCCCGCAGGAAGGCCAAAACGCCGATGACGCCGATCAGGGCGATCAGCCACCCGAACGTCTGCAGGCCTGTCGACAGGCCGATGACGATCCGGGTCAGCAGCGGCAGGGTCTGGCCCATCGAGTCGAACTGCTCGACCACCTTGGGGATCACGAAGATCATCAGGGCCGTCACCACCAGACAGGCGACCAGGGCTAGGACGATGGGATAGACTAGGGCCGTGGTGATCTTGGCCCGGACTTGTTGCTGCTGCTCCAGCAGGTCGGCCAGGCGGTCC
>NZ_PEGG01000350.1 GCF_002737765.1 Caulobacter sp. B11
GAGTCTTGCCGTCCGCGAACTTGAAGAAATAGTTCTCGATCTCGCCGCTCACATTCGAGCCGTTGAAATAGACCGTGACATTGTCACGGACGTTGTAGCTGACATTGACGTCAACATAGCCGGTCGTGTCCTGATAGATCGGCACGTTGCTCATCAGGCCATTGAGACGCTCGGAGCGATAGTTGTAGGCCACGCGGGCCTGCACCTTCTCGTCCTGGTACCAGCCCACCAGATTGTACTGGTGCTTGGAGTTGTCGGTGAAGGGCAGCTTGCTGCCATCGACGCCGATCCGGTCCTCCTCGCTGGGCGAGTAGGTGTAGTTGGTGTCGACACCGAACTTCGAGAAGATCCCGCCGTCGGTCAGGATGTCGTCGAAGGCCAGCTTGGCGCCGACTTCCAGACCCTCGACCGAACCGCCCTCGCCCTGGATGGGCTGGGTGACATTGACGGTGCGACGAATGACGCCGTCTTGGTCGGGGAAGCGGCCGGTGGTGGTGCCGCCGGTGACGAAGCTGTCGATCTTCAGCTTGAAGGCCGAGATGTTCAGCATGCTGGCGCGGCCGAAATAGTATTCGAGCGCCAGATCGAGGTTGGACGCGCGCCACGGATCCAGGTTCGGGTTGCCCGAGGAGCTGGCGCCAGTAACGCAGCGCACGTTTGGCAGGGCCGCGCCGCAGTCCGAGGTGAAGATGCTCAGACCGCCGCCATAGTTGCCCAGGTCGAGCGGCTGCATGGTCTTGCTGTAGGCGAAGCGGGCCTTCCAGTGGTCGCTGATGTCGTAGCTGGCGTTCAGCGACGGCAGCCAGTCGGTATATTTGCGCTTGCTGACCGCATCGCCGGTGTCGGCATTGGTGTCGCCATAGTTGCGCACGTCGCCGGTCAGGTTCTGCTTGACGGTCAGCTCGGTCTCGATGACGCGAAGGCCGATATTGCCGGACAGGGCGCCGATCTCGAAGTCCGCCGCGCCGAAGGCGCTCTGCTCCTTCAGGCTGACATCATAGGTCTGACCCGGGATGGTGACGCGAATGGCGCCGCCGAACACCTTCTTGTGGAAAGCCTCGGCGTCGTCGAAGTCGCGCGGGTCAATCGCCCAGAAGCCCGGCATGCCCGAGGTGATGCCGCCCAGATCATTGACCCACTGGACGTTGTTATAGGTCGACAGCTTGGTCGGGCGGTTGATCGTGTAGCCTTGGAAGACCAGCGGGGTCGTCAGGCGAGCCACCGGGTCGGGGTTGGAGACGAACTCGCCCGCCTGGCACTGGTTCTGGTTCATGACCACGTCGATGGCCTTCCACTGGGCCTCGCAGCCCCCGGCCGGAACCGGCGAGCCATTGGCCTGGACCGCGCCGGGCGAGCCGCCGTAGAAGCCCGAGAACAGGTGGAACTGCTCGACGCTGACCGAGCGGTCGCTCTGACGAACGCCGGCGTCGACCTTGGTGATGAAGCCCAGGAACTTGTCGTCGAAGGCGTAGTGGCCGTCGGCGCGGAACACGTTCATGTCCGAGGTGACTTCGTTATTGCCTTCCGACGAGAAGGCGCCGATCGCGTAGCTTTCCTTGTTGGCCATGTAGTCGCGCAGGGTCTTGCCCGCGCCCAGGCCGCCGGAGATCGCGGTGTCGAAGCCGCTCCACACGGGGTGATCGCCGCTGATGTCGTAGTGCAGCTGCGGGTTCTGACCATAGCCCAGCGGGTTGGGGTTCAGGTAGCACCCGCCGGCGCTGCCGACGACGGCGTTGCTGCGCTGCGAGGTCGGATACTGCGAACAGATCGACGACGGATAGAAGGTGCCGCGGGTGCGGTCATTGGCGTCGCGGAACAGGTTGAAGCGGTCAGGTCCATACTGCCAGTTGCTCAGGTCGCCCTGGGCCTGACCGTTCATGGATAGGCGCTCGCCGTTGGCGCGGATGGCCCGCACTTCGCTGGTGAACTTGCCGCCGTTGTCGTATTTCAGCTCAAGATTGTAATTCTTGGTCGTCGACTTGGTGGTGCGGTTGACGCTGAACGAATTGATCCACCAGGCGTCGATGTCATATTCGTCGACAGCCAGCCAGGGGCGGCCATTGGAGCCGTTGACGCCGGTCGCCTGGAAGTCGGTCGGCTTGGTCCAGTTGCCGAACGCGCCGCCGTCCCAACGGTTGGAGATGTTGATGCCGGTGCCGCGGTTATACTCGTCCAACTGGGCGTAGAAGCCTTCGGCGACCAGGGTGAAGCCTTCACCGAGGTCGGCCTCGAACGCCGCGTTGACGCCCAAGCGATCGCGCTCAACCACGCGATTGAAGCTTTCGAAGCCGTGCGGCGAGACGAAGTTGTTCGGGTTGCCGCCGCCCCAGTCGTTGTTGCCGGAAAGGCCGACGGCGCCGGAGAAGTTGTTGCCGAGATTGGACTTGCTCGCCGCCGCGGAGACCATGACCCCGACGCGATCATTGCGCCAGCTGGCCAGGGCGTTGACCAGATAGTCCTTCTCCTGGGTGCGGTCGCCGCTTTGTCCTTCGACGCCGCCGGCCAGTTGGAAGCCCTCGGCCATCTGGAACGGCCGGCGGGTGCGCAGGTCGATCGTGCCGGAGATGCCTGACAGCGGATTGTTGGGATTGGTCGACTTGTAGACCAGCACCTGGTTCATCAGCTGGGCGGGAACGTCGTTCAGGTTCGGCTGGGCCGAGCCCATATTGCCGGCGCTGAGATATTGCTCGCCATTCAGCAGGGTGATGACCTGGGCCAGGCCGCGGATATTGACCGAGGTGCCCTCGCCGGCGTCACGCCGGATCTGCACGCCCGAAATACGCTGAAGGGCGTCGACGATGGTGACGTCGGGCAGCTTGCCGATGTCTTCCGACGAGATCGCGTCGACGATCGCGACTTCCTTGCGCTTGACGTCGACCGAACGCAGCTGCGAGCCACGGATGCCGGTGACGACGACTTCGTCGACCTGGGTGTTGTCCTGGGCGAAGGCGCCGGTGGACAGGGCCATGGTCGAAGCGCCCGCCAGCAGGGCCAAGGTGACCCTCCGGCCGAGCACGGACCTGTTGCGGTGGTTAGACAATGT
>NZ_PEGG01000351.1 GCF_002737765.1 Caulobacter sp. B11
GGATCTGATCGCCGTGACAGAAATCCTCATCCCCTAGGGGAGCAAGCCGCATTGACATCCGGCCCGCGGACTTCGAAAACCGCCGCGCGCAATCCTGTCCAAGCTTCTCGAGTTCTCGATGAACCTACATCGTTACCGACGCCTGCATCAAATGTAAGTACATGGACTGCGTCGAGGTGTGCCCGGTCGACTGCTTCTATGAGGGCGAGAACTTCCTGGCCATCAATCCGGACGAGTGCATCGACTGCGGCGTCTGCGAGCCGGAGTGCCCGGTGGACGCCATCAAGCCCGACACCGAGGACGAGCCGGACGGCAAGTGGCTGCGAATCAATTCCGACTACGCCAAGGTCTGGCCCAACATCACGGTGAAGGGCGAGCCGCCCGCCGACCGTGACGACTTCGAGCGCGAGACCGGCAAGTTCGAGAAATAGCGAAAAGCCCGGCAAGGGCAGCTGATCCCGAGGCGGCGCGGGCGAAGACGGCCGCAAGCCTTTCATCAAGCTGATTTTTATGATATTGTCGTTGCCAACGCTGCGATTTCGAGCCTTCGCGCTCGCTCGCCGCGTGGATGATGTCAGCCGTTAATCCGGCGCGCCCGATCGAAGGCGAAGGGTGACCTAAAAGCGTTATTCCGAAACCCGCACCGACCCGAACCCCGCCCACCAGCGGTGGGGTTTCTGTCGTCGTTTGCGGGCCCGTCGACCGGCGTAAAGGGCCCATTTCGGCCCGATCTTATGAGGACGAACGAATGAGCAAGAGCGGTCTGGAATTCTCGGTCGGCGACCATGTCGTCTATCCCGCGCATGGCGTGGGCACCATCCAGGGTGTCGAAACCCAGGAAGTGGCCGGAATGTCGCTCGAAGTCTACGTGATCACCTTCGACCACGAGAAGATGACCCTGCGGGTGCCGACCAAGAAGGCCAAGACCGCCGGTCTGCGCCCTCTGGCCGAAGGCAATGTCGTGTCGCAGGCCCTGACCACCCTGAAGGGCCGGGCCCGCGTCAAGCGCACCATGTGGTCGCGCCGGGCCCAGGAATACGAAGCCAAGATCAATTCGGGCGACCTGATCTCGATCGCCGAGGTCGTCCGCGACCTGCACCGCGCCGAGAACCAGCCTGAACAGTCCTATTCCGAGCGCCAGCTGTATGAATCGGCCCTGGACCGCATGGCCCGCGAAGTCGCCGCCATCGAGCGCATCGACCGCGAAGCCGCCATCGGCATCCTGACCAAGTCGCTGGTCAAGGCCGCCTAGGCCCGCGCCATCAGCGGCGCCCTCGGCGCCGTGACGATCAACGCCTCCGGCTCGCGCCGGGGGCGTTTTTCTTTGCTGGTCTGCCTGGCTGCTGGCCCGGCTCAGGAAGCATCGACCTCTGCGCGGCCTCGGTGGCGTTGATGCGAGACCGCTATCCGCCGCCCGTCGGATGAGGCCCACTGACCGGCAGCTTCAGGAAGACCCGTCCGCCCGGCGAGGCCGGCGGCAGGGCCCCGGCCCGGATATTGACCTGCAGCGCGGGCAGGATCAGCACCGGCGCGTCGAGGGTGGCGTCGCGGGCGTTGCGCATGGCCACGAAGGCCTCCTGGCTGACGCCGCCGCCGACATGGATATTGCTCGCCCGCTCGGCCTCGACGGTGGTTTCCCAGGCGGGGGTGTCGCGGCCGGGCGGCAGGTAGTCATGACCGACGAAGACGCGCGTCGCGGGCGGCAGGGCGAGGATCTTGCCGATCGACTGATACAGGGTCGCGGCGTCGCCCCCGGGGAAGTCGGCCCGGGCCGTGCCGTAGTCGGGCATGAACAGGGTGTCGCCGACGAAGATCATGTCGTCGATCCGGTAGCTGACGCAGGCCGGCGTATGGCCGGGCGTGTGCAGCACCGTGATGGTCAGGTCGCCGAGCGCGATCTGGTCGCCCTCGCCGACCAGGCGGTCGAACTGGCGGCCGTCGAGGGCGACGTCGTCGGCCTCGAACAGCGGCGCGAACTGGCCCTGCACCTCGACGATGCGCTCGCCGACGACCAGTTTCGCGCCGGTGCGCTCGCGCAGCAGGGCCCCGGCCGACAGGTGGTCGGCATGGGCGTGGGTCTCCAGCACCCAGTTCAGCGTCAGGCCCTGGGCGGCCACCGCCGCGAGCAGCGCGTCGGCCGAGCGCGTCGACAGGGTCGCGGACTTCGGATCGAAGTCGAGCACGGGGTCGATGATCGCCGCCGCGCGGGTGGCGGGGTCGGACACCAGATAGCTGACCGTGTGGGTGGCCTTGTCGAAGAAGGCCTGCACGGTGGCCGGCGAGGCGGGGGCGCTGAGCGTGTTCATGGGCTATATATAAGTAATTGCTAATTTAGAAACAACTCATATATTGCTGTCATGATCCAGCCCGCCGCCAGCGACCTGTCACGCCTCCGGGAGGGCTCGGCCAGGGCCGCGCGTCTGCTCAAGGCGCTGGCCAACGAGAAGCGCCTCAATATCCTGTGCCAGTTGGCCGAGGGCGAGCGCGCGGTGGGCGATCTTCTACCGGGCGCGGGGCTGTCGCAATCGGCCCTGTCGCAGCACCTGGCCATTCTGCGCGCGGAGCATCTGGTGGCCACCCGGCGCGAGGGCCAGACCATCCGCTACGCGATCGACGACCCCGCCGCCCTGCGGCTGATGGCGACCCTGGCCGAGATCTTCTGTCCCCAAGCCTGCGAGGCCTCTTGATGGTCCCCGCCCGCGACCTGTCGCCCTCTGTCCAAGGCGTTTCCTCATGGATCTGATTCCCCTGCTTCTCGCCGTCGCCGGCGGCGGCGTCATCGGCCTGCTGCTGACCGTGTTCGGCGGCGGTGGCTCGGTGCTGGCCACGCCCTGCTGCTTTACGTGGTCGGGGTGAGCGATCCGCATGTGGCGATCGGGACCTCGGCGGCGGCGGTGTCGATCAACGCCGCCGTGGGTCTGGCCGTTCAGGCGCGGGCCGGACGGGACGTCAAGTGGCCCTGCCCCTGACCTTCGCCGCCACCGGCCTGGTCGGGGCCCTCAGCGGCGCGGCCCTGGCCAAGCGGCTGGACGGGCAGATCCTGCTGGCCGGCTTCGCGGTGATCATGGCCGTGGTCGCCGTCACCATGCTGCTGCCAAAGGTCGACGCCGGCGATCCGGAGACCCGGCTGACCGGCCCCATGACCCTGAAGCTGGCGCCGGTGGGTCTTGGAACCGGCTTCGCGGCGGGCTTCTTCGGCATCGGCGGAGGCTTCCTGATCGCCCCAGGCCTGATGGCGGCCACCGGCATGACCCTGGCCAACGCCGCCGCCTCATCCCTGGCCTCGGTCGCCCTGTTCGGGGCCGCGACCAGCGTCAGCTACGCCGCCTCGGGCCTGGTCGATGGTCCGGTGCTGCTGGCCCTGGTGATCGGCGGCGGCTTCGGGGCCTTGGCCGGAGCGCCGATCGCGCGGAAACTGGCCGACCGCGCCGACCTGGCGCGCCGGCTGTTCGCGGCGATGGTCCTGGCCACCGCGGCCTATGTCGGGTTTCGCGCCCTGACCTGAGGCGCGCCCAGACGCCAGGCCGCCGCCAGGCCGATCAGGGCCAGAGGCGTGAAGGCCAGGAACAGCCAAAGGCCCGCCGTCCGGCCAAGGTCCGGGTCGATGCCGTGCGAAAAGCCCAGGGCGTTGGCCAGGGCCCCGGCCCCGGCCGAGCCCACGGCCCCGCCGATCAGTTGCACGGTCGGCACCGCGCCCGAAGCCAGGGCCTGGTCCTCGACCGGGGCGCCGGCGATCACCCGCCTGGCCAGGAAGGCCCAGCACAGGCCAAAGCCGGAGCGAGG
>NZ_PEGG01000352.1 GCF_002737765.1 Caulobacter sp. B11
CGATCGCCCTGGAAGCCGCCAATCCCAAGTACGAAACCCGGATCTTCGGACCTGATCAGGTCGAGGTGCAGGGCAAGCTCGTGGGCCTGATCCGCCGCTACCACTAGAGATCCTCACTGCGATGGCGACCCGTGCTGGCGAGGCCGCACGGGTCGTTCGGGGTCTAGCGGCGCCTACTGGCTCCAGGCCCGATTGCCCCGCAGAGGCTGGGCCCAGACGATCCACCAGCCGTCGGGACGCCGATAGAGTTCCGCCGCGCCGCCGGCGGCGAAATCAGCCTCGGTCAGCACCACCCTCCGCCCGCAGGCGGCCGGCGTGACCATCGGGCCGGCCCCGCGCAGAACCACCACTTCCGCCCGTCCACAGAGCGCCGCCAAGTCGGCGCCCGTGAGCGGCTTCCGCCCCCAGGAGAGGGCGACCGACGCGGGCGCGGCTGTGGTGGGCGCGCAAGCATAGCGGACGCAGTCGAACCCTTCGGCCGCGCCGATCTCCAGGCCCCGTCGTCTGGCCCAGAGCTCCGCCCCGAACCGTCGGGCGTCCGGCCTCAGCAAGACCGCTTCCGCGCCGCGCCGCACGGCCGCCGTCGAGCCATCTGGGGCGATCCAGACGTCTGGCAGGGGCGGCCTTGGCCAGAGGGCCACCGACAGGGCTAGGGGCGCGCCCAGCCAGCGTAAGCGGCCCCGCCAGAGGCACAGCAGCATCAGCCCGAGAAAGGCCATGACCAGGGTGAAGGCCGGGGCGCTGGCCACCAGCTGTTGGGCTCCAGCGGCGCTGGCGAAGCCCCGGGCCACAGCCAGCATGCCCTCGATCCCCCAACCGGCCACCGCCAGAAAGGGCCGGCCCCAGCCCACCCCTTCGAGCGCGGCCCCAATCGCCAGGAACGGCATGATCACGAAGGACGACAGCGGCGAGACGATCAGGTTGGCCGGCAGTCCCCACATCGCCACGCGGTTGAAATGCTGCATGGCGAAAGGGCCTGTCGCCAGACCCGCGACCAAGCTCGCGCCAATGCTGATCGCCAGCCAACCGCTGGCCGCCTGGACGACGCGGATCGGCCAGGGTACGGCGATCTCGCGCACCGGACGCGGCCAGGCCTCCGCCAGGGCCACCAGGGCGGCGGTGGCGGCGAAGGACATCTGAAATCCGGGCGCGCCGGCCGATTCCGGCTGCGCGAGCAGAATGAGCAGGGCCGCTACGGCCAAGCCGTGCAGACTGATGGCCTGCCTGTCGAACAGTATGGCTCCGAAGGCCACCGCGAAGGTGATGGCGGCGCGCAGAGCAGGCGGCGGGGCGCCCGAGATCAACAGATAGACCGCCACCGCCGCCAGACCCGCCACTGCGGCGATCTTCTTGCCCGGGACACGCAGCGCGAACCAGGGCCAGGCCGCGATGGCCAGTCGCGCCGCCGCGAAGACAAAGCCGCCGACGATGGCCATGTGCAGGCCCGAGATCGACAGGATGTGGGCCAGACCCGAGGCCCGCATGGCCTCGGTCTGTTCCGGCGTGATCCAGGCCTCGTGACCCGTCACCATGGCCACCGCGACGCCGCCGCTCTCGGGACCCATGTCCGACAGAATGCGACGAGCCAGTCGCCAGCGGAATGCGTTGACCGCCATGGTGACGCTCAGGCGCGCGGGCGGCGTCTGCAGGTTGATCGGCGCCAGCCGTCCGATCGAGAAGCCGACGCCGCCGACGCCGCCGAACCAGGCGTCCCTGGCGAAATCATAGGCGCCGGGCGCGGCGGGCTGCGGCGGCGGTCCCAACATGGCGCGAAAGCGAATCGCCGCGCCCGGCGCGATGCCGCCAAGGTCATCGATCGTCACCCGAACGCGCTTGGGCGTGGCCGCCGGCGCGAGGCCGCCCATCTGAACCGGCGCGATCAACAGGCGGGGTCCGCCCACACCAGGGCTGGCGACATCGACCACGAAGCCGTCCACCGTCATCACCGTCCGCTCACCCGCCAACACCGGTGCGGACACCAGGCCGTTGCGCAGCTTGCCGGCCAGCAAGCCGGCGCTGGACAGGACGCAGAGGATCAGGACGACGGAGACGCCGCCGCGGGATGACCGGCGGTCGGCAACCCTGGCCGCCACCGCCAGAACGCCGAACATCGCTGACAAGAGCATCCATGACGGCTCGAAGCGCAGCTCCAGATAGCCCGCCGCGCCGAGCCCGAAAGCCACCGGCGACCACAGCATCCAGCGCTCACGATTCACCGCCAGCTCGGCGCGCAACCACGCGACTATCTTCGTCGGACTAGGCCGGGTGCGAAGGGCCATGCTAAGACGCCCCACCCAGCCGTCCGCGCCAAGTCCCGGCGCGGCGATCACAGCCGCTCCGGCGGCGTCCAGTCCGTCAGCTTTGAAATCATGACCAGCTCCTCTTCCACGCCCGCCCCTTCCGGCGTCGTCACCCGCTTCGCCCCCTCGCCCACCGGCTTTCTGCATATCGGTGGCGCGCGCACGGCGTTGTTCAACTGGTTATATGCACGCCATACGGGTGGAAAGTTCCTTATTCGCGTCGAGGATACCGATCGCGAACGGTCAACCGAGGCCGCCGTCAAGGCGATCTTCGACGGCCTGGACTGGCTGGGCCTGAAATCCGACGAGGAGCCGGTGTTTCAGTACAGCCGCGCCGACCGTCACCGGCAGGTGGTCGAAGAGATGCTGGCCGCCGGCCACGCCTATCGCTGCTGGATGAGCGTCGAGGACCTGGCCTTGGCGCGCGAAGCCGCCCGGGCCGGCGGCCCTGCCCTGCGCTCGCCGTGGCGCGACGGACCCCAGCCCAATGATCCGACCGCGCCCCATGTGATCCGCTTCAAGGGCCCCCTGACGGGAACGACCCTGGTCGATGACATGGTCAAGGGCCCGGTGACCTTCAACAACACCGACCTCGACGACCTGGTGCTGCTGCGGGCCGATGGAGCCCCGACCTATAATCTGGCGGTGGTGGTCGATGACCATGACATGGGTGTGACCCACGTCATCCGCGGCGACGACCACCTCAACAACGCCGCGCGTCAGAGCCTGATCTATCAAGCCATGGGCTGGACCCTGCCGGCCTTCGCCCACATTCCGCTGATCCATGGTCCCGACGGGGCCAAGCTGTCCAAGCGCCACGGCGCCCAAGCGGTCAGTGAGTTCGCGGACATGGGCTATCTGCCCGAGGGCCTGCGCAACTATCTGGCCCGTCTGGGCTGGGGTCATGGCGACGACGAAGTGTTCAGCGACGCCCAGGCCGTCGACTGGTTTGACGTCAAGGACGTGGTCAAGGCCCCTGCCCGCCTCGACTGGGCCAAGCTCAACCACATCAACAGCCAACAC
>NZ_PEGG01000353.1 GCF_002737765.1 Caulobacter sp. B11
GGCGCCAACGCCCTGGGCGGGGTTCGCGCCAACCTCACCGTGGTGCTGGAAACCCGTCTCGAGAAGCAAGGCCTGACCCAGGCCGTCGCCACCGACCGCCAGTCGGCCCCGATGGCCGAGATCCTGTCGCTGCTGGTCCGCGAGCGCCTGACCGGCGACGCGCCCCCGGCCGGGGCCAAGGCCTTGGTCGACATCCTGCGCGCCGACATCGAGGCCCGGGCCGGCAAGGACCTGGACCGCCTGACCGACGCCATCGACGACCAGGCCGCCTTCGCCCGCGTCACCCGCGAGATCCTGCGCGACCTCGACATGGGCGAGGAGATGTCCGACGCCGACGAGACCTCGGACGAGGAAGAGGCCGGCGAGGAAGACCCCCAGTCCCAGGAGTCCGAGGACGACCAGGGCGAGGGCGAGGGTGAGCAGGCCGACGGCAGCGCCCCGCAGGAGACCGACGGCTCGGACCGCGAGACCGAGGCCGGCGACGAGGAGATGGTCCAGAGCGACGAGCAGGGCGACTCCGAGGACACCGACGAAGCGCCCGAGATGGGCGACGGCGCCAAGCCCGCCCGCCCCGACGGCGCGCCGGGCGGTCCCGGAGAGCCGGCCTACAAGGTCTTCACCACCGCCCATGACGAGGTGGTGCCGGCCGAGGAGCTGTGCGACGCCGAGGAGCTGACCCGTCTGCGGGCCTATCTGGACCAGCAGCTCAACGCTCTCTCCAGCGTGGTCTCGCGCCTAGCCAACAAGCTGCAGCGCCGCCTGCTGGCCCAGCAGAACCGCGCCTGGACCTTCGACCTCGAGGAAGGGATGCTCGACGTCTCGCGCCTGACCCGGGTGATCATCGACCCGACCGCGCCGCTGTCGTTCAAGCAGGAAGAGGACCAGGAGTTCCGCGACACCGTCGTCACCCTGCTGATCGACAATTCCGGCTCGATGCGCGGCCGCCCGATCATGGTGGCCGCCGTCTGCGCCGACATCCTGGCCCGCACCCTGGAGCGCTGCGCGGTCAAGGTCGAGGTGCTGGGCTTCACCACCCGGGCCTGGAAGGGCGGGACCAGCCGCGACGAATGGATCAAGGCCGGCAAGCCGGCCGCGCCCGGCCGCCTCAACGACCTGCGCCACATCATCTACAAGAGCGCCGACGCGCCCTGGCGCCGGGCCCGCAAGAACCTCGGCCTGATGATGCGCGAGGGGCTGCTGAAGGAAAATATCGACGGCGAGGCCCTGATGTGGGCGCACCAGCGCCTGGTCAGCCGGCCCGAGGCCCGCCGCATCCTGATGGTGATCTCGGACGGCGCGCCGGTGGACGACTCCACCCTCAGCGTCAATTCGGGCCACTATCTGGAGCGCCACCTGCGTCAGGTCATCGCCGAGATCGAGGACAAGAGCCCGGTCGAGCTGATCGCCGTCGGCATCGGCCATGACGTGACGCGCTATTATCGCCGCGCCGTGACCATCGTCGATGTCGAGCAGCTGGGCGGCGTTCTGGTCGAGCAACTGGCCAGCCTGTTCGACGAGGAGCCCCGGGCGGTCAAGCGGGCGCGCGGCCTGCTGGCCCCGCCGCCCACCGTCCAGCCCTCGCCGGCCAAGACCGGGCGCAAGGTCCCGGCGTGATCCTCGGCCGCACCCTGCTGGTCCTGGCCTTGGTGGCCGGCGGCCTGGCCCAGTGCGGCCGCAAGCCGCCCCTGCCCCTGCTGCCGCCCGCCCCGGTCAAGGCCGGGCCCGAGATCCGGCTCGACACCAGGCCGTGCCGCTGAACGGCGCGGACCCGACCCAGGGGTCGGTGGGCCGGTTCGTCTATGCCGGCGGCCTGGCGGTCACCAGCCCCGACACCAGCCGCCTGCACGGCCTGTCGGACCTGAAGATCAACGCCGAGGGCGCCCTGCTGGCGGTGACCGACGACGGCGACCTGTTCGAGGCCCGGCTGGTGCTGGACGACGCCCGGTCGGCTGGCCGGCCTGACGGCCGGCAAGCTGTCGCCGCTGCGCGATCCCCAGGGCCAGCCCGTGCAGGGCAAGGCCCGGGGCGACGGCGAAGGCCTGGCGGTGCTGGCCAATGGCGATCGCCTGGTCAGTTTTGAACGCGACACCGCATCTGGCTCTATCCGGCCGCCGCCGACGGCAGCTTCGGCCCGCCACGCCCGGTCAACAAGGCCCGCCACACCTTCCCCGACAATGAGGGCATGGAGGCCCTGACCGCCTATCCGGCCGCCGGCCCCGACGCCTATCTGGTCGGCGGCGAGGAGGGCGAGACCTGGCTGTGCCGGATCTCGACGCCCTGCCAGACCCTGCCGGCCCAGTCGCCGCCCGACTTCAACTGGGGTCTGACGGCCTTCGCCAATTTCGAGGGGGCGTCGATCGCCACCGTGCATCGCACCGTCGATCCCCTGAAGGGCTGGCGCAACCAAAGTGCGGTTCGTGCTCGATCCGCGCGCCCCGGCCGGCCGCCAGTTCCTGGCCGCGCACCTGACCCTGGACGGGCCGCTGACGCGGGACAATTTCGAGGGGGTGGCGCTGAG
>NZ_PEGG01000354.1 GCF_002737765.1 Caulobacter sp. B11
CGTGATCGCGTCGAGCGAACAGGTGCTGGCCGATCCGGATCAGCTTCACCGCATCCCTCACCAACCTGTTGCGCAACGCCCGCGAGGCCATCGAGGGCGCGCCCCTGACCGGGGCGGCAAGGGCAAGGTCTTCGTCGAGCTGCGGCGGCGCGTTGACGGCCACAGCGTGCTGCGGCTCACCGACGACGGCCCGGGCGTGCCCGAGAAGGCCCAGAACAAGCTGTTCCAGCCCTTTGTCGGCTCGGTGCGTCGCGGCGGCACCGGCCTGGGCCTGGCGATCGCCCGCGAGCTGGCCCAGGGCCATGGCGGCGACCTGGCCCTGGTCGAGACCGGCCCGGGCGGCTCGGTCTTCGACCTGACCCTGTCCGGGGCCCCAGGTCCCGTCGCCCAGGCCGCTCCAACAGCCCCTGACGACGCCGCCTCGCGCTAAGGCCCCGGCGGGAGGCTTCTAAAGCCCCTTGGCGACGCCCTCCCGGCGCGGATCGGCGCCGCCTTCCAGCACGCCGCCTGGCCGCATGATGACGCCATGCAGGCCGGACCCCTCGTACTGGCCGGTCTTGACCATTACCCCGCGCGCGTTGAGCGCCGCGACCATCTCGGGGCCGAACATCTCGGCGTCGCCCGAGAAGTTGTCGCCGCGGGCGACGATATTGGGCAGGGCGATGGCCTCCTGCAACGACAGGTTCCAGTAGAACAGGCCGACCATCGCCTTGAGATTATAGGACAGAATGGCGTTGCCGCCCGGCGAGCCGACGGCGGCCAGGAACTTGCCCTTGTCGTCCAGCACGATCAGCGGGGCCATCGACGAGCGCGGACGTTTGCCCCCGGCCACGGCGTTGGCGGCCGGCGCGCCGTCCTTCTCCGTGGGCGAGAACGAGAAGTCGGTGAGCTGGTTGTTGAGGAAGAAGCCCCCGACCATGTGGCCCGAGCCGAAGATGCTCTCGACCGTGGTGGTCATCGACACCACGTCGCCGGCGGCGTCTCGGACCACGAAATGGGTCGTGCCGCCCGGCTCGCGGGTGGCGTCGACCCCGACCCTGGGCGCGCCCTTGGGGTGGCCGAAGGCGGGGGCCGGGCCGGCGGTGTCCTGGATCAGCTTGGCGCGCTGGGCGACATAGGCCGGGTCCAGCAGGCCCTCGACCGGCACGGTGACGAACGAGGGGTCGCCGACATAGCGGTCGCGGTCGGCGTACATCACCCGTTCGGCCTCGGCCAGCAGGGTCCAGGCGACCGGATCCTTGGGCCCGCGCGCGCCGATATCGGTATGCTCCAGCATCATCAGGGCCTGGATCACCGCCAGGCCGCTCGACGAGGGGTTGGGCACGCAGACCGTATAGACCTTCCAGGGCCGGCACAGGGCATCAGCCGAACGCGGGCGATAGGTCTTCAGGTCGCTCAGGCTCATGCTGCTGGACAGGGGCGCGGCCCGCAGCTTGTCGACGATGGCCTGCGCGATCGGGCCCTCATAGAGGGCGCTGGGCCCCTCGGCGGCCAGGCGCTTGAGGGTGGCGGCATAGGCCGGGTTCTTCAGGGTGTCGCCGGCCTGGTAGAGCTGGCCGTCTGGCTTGGTGAAATAGGTCTTCACGTCCGGGGCCACGTTCTGCGGCACACGGGGACTGTTGATCATGCCGGCCAGGCGGGGGCTGACCGCGAAGCCGTCGGTGGCCAGGGTCTGGGCGTCGCTGAACAGGGTGCTCCAGGCGGCCGTCCCATGCTCCTTCTGGGCCTGGGCCAGCATGGCCACCGCGCCGGGCACGCCGGCCGAACGGCCCGACAGCAGGGCGGTGACGAAGGGCAGGGGCTTGCCGGCGGCGTCCAGGAACAGGTCGGGCCCGGCCCCGGCCGGGGCCTTCTCGCGGCCGTCATAGGCCGTCACCTTGCCGGTCTTGGCGTCATAATAGGTCAGGAAGGCGCCGCCGCCCAGGCCCGAGCTCTGCGGCTCGACCAGGCTCAGCACCGCCTGGACCGCCACGGCCGCGTCGACCGCGCCGCCGCCGTCGCGCAGCACCCGCAGGCCGGCCTCGACCGCCAGCGGATTGGCGGCCGCCACGAAGCCGCCGGACAGGGGCGCGACCGGCGTCGCGGCGGCGGCCGCGGCCGGCTTCGGTCCGGTCATGACCGCCGCGTCGGGTCCGCGCGGGGCCAGCTGGGCGCAGGCCGAGAGGGCGAGCAGGGAGATCAGGGCAAGGCGACGCATGCGTGCGGGTTCCGTCAGGATGGACTGGGGCGGCCGCGCCGCCCACGACGAGGAAACCATGGACAACAAACCCGCGGGCCTGTCACGTCCCGAGCGTGTCAGGACTTCGCGAAACCGGCCTCCCGCCACGATCCGCGCGACCGGCGCCCTCTGCGCGGCGCCCAGCGGGCAAATCTTTTCCGCCGCCCGATCAAACGGCGCTTGCGCCCCGCAATCTAACGGGCTATTTCCCCCGCCTCGCCGAAAGGCAATGCGCGCCCGTAGCTCAGCTGGATAGAGCATCAGACTACGAATCTGAGGGTCGGACGTTCGAATCGTTCCGGGCGCGCCATTTTCTCCTAATCAAAACAATGACTCCCTGACCTCGCCTGCCGGGCGGCGGGGATGACGGTCGTGGCCGCGCGCCACGCCGCGGCGCGTGGGCCGGGCCTGGTCTGACGCGCGGGCCGCTCGCGGCCGGGGCGGGTCATGACCGGTCCAGATGCCGAAGGTTGTCTGGCGCCCAGCGGTCGCGGATACGGCGCATCGCTCGCTGGCGGGCGCCCTGTCGGTGCTCAGCGCGCTGCCTAATTGTCAATTTCGGCGCCATCCAAAGCGGCGCCTGAACGGTTCTGCGAGGCCGCGAGCCCGAATTCGGCCCGTCGCGCTTGCCGCGCATGCGTCTCTGATCAACGTTTAGAAACCGTCAGATTCAATGAAATCGCGACGTGGTGGCGTCAAATAACAACATTGGGGAAGGAGGCGCCGAGTAGGCGAATAACCGCATGCGCTAAGCAAAACAAAAAGGGGGCTATCTACATGCGAATCCGTGTCAACAATGCGCTGTTCTCGACCGTATCGGCGGTCGTGCTTTCTCTTTCCGCCGTGACGGCCGTTTATGCTTATGAAGCGCCGGACGTGGCGCCCGAGCAGGTCTCCGAGCTGGACACCCTGATCGTCACGCGCGCGGCAAGCCGCGGACCGTGCTGGACTCAGCCGTCCCGTGGACGCCTTCAGCGCCGATGACCTCAAGGCCGCGGCCTT
>NZ_PEGG01000355.1 GCF_002737765.1 Caulobacter sp. B11
AGGACGACGACCGGGGCGTAGTTGCGGGCCTCTTCGGCCGGCATCTGGCAATAGGTCACCACGATCACCGTGTCGTTCTTCTGCACCAGGCGGGCGGCCGCGCCGTTGACGCCGATCACCTTGGAGCCGCGCGGCGCCTCGATGGCATAGGTGGTGAAGCGGGCGCCGGTGGTGATGTTGAGCACGTCGACCTGCTCGTTGGGCAGGATCCCCGAGGCGTCGAGCAGGTCGCGATCGATGGCGATCGAGCCCTCATAGTCGAGGTCGGCCTGGGTGACGGTGGCGCGGTGAAGCTTGGCCTTCATCATCGTCAACAACATGGCGACCCATCCCTATGTCTTTGAAAAAGCTGTACTTTGACCGACGCCACCCCCATAGGGAACGACGTCAGATCCGCGCCATATAGACAGAACCTCGCGTGACTTCAATCGTCGGGCGGCCGCGCATAGTCAGCCTCTCAGCCAGAGCCTGGCGCGCGCCCCGCTCGCGGCCGGCCCCTCCCCCTAGGTCAGCGAGGCGCGAAGGAAGGTCACCATGTCCGTCAGGACGGGCGCCTTGCCGCGCAGGGGGCGTGAGAGGGCCAGAACCGTGTCCGAATGGTCGAGACCCGCATAGTGGCGCTCCTCAACCCGCGCCCCGGCGGCGCGCAGGGCGGCGGCCAGCTTGCGGGTGTTGCGGGGATAGACCGTGGTGTCGGCGTCGCCGGTGGCCAGAAAGGCGGCGGGCGCGCCTGGGCGGGCATAGGCCCCGGGCTGGGTCGCCGGAAGATCCGGACTGTCGGCGAAGGTCCGCCGGGTTATCGGGCCGTCCAGGGGCAGGAAGTCATAGGGACCCGACAGGCCGGCGAAGGCGCGGATCACGCCCGGATCGACATCGACGGCCCGCAGATAACGGTCGTCCAGGGCCAGCATGCTGGCGTTGTAGGCGCCGGCCGAGTGGCCGATCAGCACCAGGCGCGAGGGATCGCCGCCCAGGCCGGCGGCCTGCGCGATCGCCCACTTCACCGCCAGGGCGCCGTCATCGATGAAGGTCGGATAGCGCGCTTCGGGAAAGATCCGGTAGTCCGGCACAAGCGTCAGGAATCCCTGAGCGGCCAGGGCCCTGCCGACCCAGCCATAGTCCTGCCGGCGGCCCGAATCCCAGGAGCCGCCATAGAAGAACAGCGCCGTGGGCGCCGGGCCGTCACCCTTGCGGGGCGCGTAGACGTCCAGTCTTTGCCGCGGATGAGGTCCGAAGGCCACGCCGCTGGCGGGGGCCAGGGCCGCGTCCTTGGGCGTCAGGGTGGCGAACATCGACAGGGGCGAACAGGCGGAGGCCAGCGAGGCCGCCAGGGCGGTCAATCCGGTGCGTCGTGTCACTGATCCGTCCATCCGTGGCTCCAATCCGGGCTGCTGGTCGAACAAGCTACGGCGCGACCGGCCCCACGGACTAACGCGACTCGACGAGTTTCCCGATGGCCTCGAGATACCGCTGAAACGCCGCGCGGCCGGGTTCGGTCAGGCTGATGCGCGTCAGAGGCTTGCGTCCGACGAAGCTTTTCTCGATCGCCACATAGCCGGCGTCCTCCAGCTTGCGCAGGTGGACCGACAGGTTGCCGTCGGTGGCCTGCAGCCGGGCCTTCAAGACGTTGAAGTCGGCCGCCTCCGCGCCCGCCAGATAGGCCATCACGCCCAGGCGCAGCCGCCCGTGAATGACCTCGTCGATGTCGTCGATCTCGAACTCGTCCATGCCTGGCGCTTTCAGACCAGGTGCGAGGGTTCTTGCCGCAGCAAAAGATAGCCGGGCACGGTCGCGAACAGCACCAGGCTGGCGGCATAGACCAGCAGGGTCGAGGCGTGGCCGCCAAGGGCCGCCATGCCCAGAGCGCTGCCATAGCAGCCGAAGGCGACGGCGCTCATCCAGCCGCGCCGCGTCATGGCGGACGCCACCGACCAGGCCGCGCCATACAGCGGCAGGACGATCACCGGGAACAGGCTCATCAGGCCAGGCTGGCCCAGGCGCGCGGCCATGATCGCCATGCCGACCAGGATCACGACGATCGTCCAACCCACGGCGGACCACACCGCCCGCGCGGCGCGATTGACGGTCGCGGCGGCCCCCGCCTGCTGCTTCGATCGCCGACCCAGCAGGGTCGCGAGCATGCCGAAACCCAGTCCCGCTGAGATCCAGATCGCGGAAAAGGCCCAGGGCGAAACGCGCAGGGCGCCGACCATCACCGCCCAGTGCGCCACCGAGGCCGCGCCAAAGATCAGACCCGCGGCCATCAGGATGCCGCCGCCGAGCAAGGGGGCGGATCGCCCTTCCTCGGCCAGGGCCCGCATGAAGGCGATGTCGTCGCGAAGGTCTTTCATCTGGTCTTTCACGGTCACTCTCCTGCCCTGTCGCCGACAGCCTAGCAGAACAACTTTAAAACGCAGAGTGCTTTTTCTAGAGCTTGAACGACCCGGAGGTGATCTTGGCGTGCAGCGCCTTGGTCAGTTTCACATAGCCCTTCGCGGGATCGCGGAAATAGAGCGGATCCTTGGTCAGGCTGAGGTCGAAGCCGTCATTGACCAGATCGATCTTGCGATACTTGAAGGTGCCCGTGGTCTCGATCTGCTTTTGCAGGCGCACGAACACGGGTCGAGCATAGCCGGGAAGCTCGCGGTCGACGTAGTCGGCCAAGGTCGCCAGATCGAACGGATCCTCGACCACCAGGGCGGCCATGCCGGCCTTGCCGTCCATGCCATGGATCGGCACGCCATAGACATTGACCTCCAGCACGCCGGGCACGCCGGCGAGGCGCTCGGCCACCTCGCTGGTGGCGACGTTCTCGCCCTTCCAGCGGAAGGTGTCGCCGATACGGTCGACGAAGTAGATGTAGCCGTCGCCGTCTATGCGCATCAGGTCGCCGGTTCGGAACCAGGCGTCGCCCTTTTCAAAGACGTCGTGCAGGATCTTCTTCTCGGTGGCGGCCTTGTCGGCATAGCCGGTGAAGCTGGTGCGGGCGTCGTTGGCGATTTGGCCTATGCATTCGCCCACCTCGCCGGGGCTGACCTCGATGCAGCAGCCGTCAGCCGCGCGCACCGGCTGTTCATGTTCGACGTCGAAGCGGACGATCCGGGTGTTGAACTTGCCCCGCAGATAGCTCGGAATTCGCCCGATGGCCCCGCGACGGCCGTCGAAGTTGAAGAACGAGACATTGCCTTCGGTCGCGCCATAGAATTCCAGCACGCCGCCGACCTTGAACCGGTCCAGCATCACGTCCCAGACATCGGGGCGCAGGCCGTTGCCGAAGATCAGCCGGATCTTGTGATCCTGTTCGCCCTCGGCCTCGGGCGCATTGGCCAGATAGCGGCACAGCTCGCCGATATAGACGAACATCGTGCAGCCCTCGGCGCGGATATCGCTCCAGAAGTGCGTGGCCGAGAACTTCTTGCGCAACACGATCGAGCCGCCGTTGAGCAAGCCCGCCCCCATGGCGCAAAGGCCGCCGGTGGCGTGGTAGAGGGGAAGGGTCACATAGATGCGATCGGTCTTGCGGGCGTCGGTCGAGCCCGCGAAGCCGCGCATATAGAGCTGAGCGCGCATGTGGGTGATCTTGGCGGCCTTGGGCAGGCCGGTCGTGCCGCTGGTGAAGATGTAGAGCACCGTGTCCTTGGCGGTCAGGCCGCCCCGCGAGGTCTGGCGATCCGGCCGAAGCTGGCTGCAGCTCTTCAGCGCGTTGACGAGGTCGCGCTGATCGCCATGGACGGGCCCCTGCACCCATTGCTGCACGTGCCGCGACAGCTGCCCCTTCACCTGCTCGAAGCAGGGCGAGGTTTCGGCGTCGACGATGCAGTGCATGGCCTGGGAGATGTTGAGGCAATGGGCCAAGGCCGCGCCGGTCAGCTGGTTGTTGATCAGGGCGGTGGCGACCCCACCTTGGACAGGCCAAACCAAATCGGCAGGTATTCCAGCCGGTTGGGCATGAACAACGCCACGGTCTGGCCGCGGGTGATTCCCTGCCCCTTGGCCCAGTGGGCGTAGCGATTGGCGATGGCGTCCATCTCGCCATAGCTGATCGTGCGGCCTTCAAAGGAGATGGCGGGGCTGTCGCGCCAGGTGTCGATCGCCGTTTCGAGATCGTCGCAGATCAGATTGTCGCTGTCGGGCTTGATCGACTTCACGCGCTTCAGGGTGCGCATCAGCCCCCTGAGAAATCGCCACTCACGCTTCAACTTGGCCTCTAGTCGCATCGACGCTCTCCGTTGAAACAACCTTTGGAGAGCGCCGCGGGGGCGGGTCAAGGCGCGCAGGCCTTCCGTTCGCGCTAACGGGAGAACCCGAGCCTATGGAGGGCAGCCGCGGACGAAACCGCTCGTCCGCGGCCAAGGTTGTCGCGGCTAGCCCGCCGCCTGGCGGCGCTGGGCGTCGCGCTCGCTCTTGAGCTTCTCGGCCACCAGGAAGGCCAGTTCCAGGGCCTGCTCGCCGTTCAGGCGGGGGTCGCAATGGGTGTGGTAACGGTCCGCCAGATCGCCTTCCGAAACCGCGCGCCACGCCGCCGATGCACTCGGTCACGTTCTGGCCGGTCATTTCCAGGTGCACGCCGCCGGGGTGGACTCCCTCGGCCTCGGCCACCTCGATGAAGGTCTTAACCTCCGACAGGATGCGGTCGAACGGCCGGGTCTTGTAGCCGGTGGAGGCCTTGAGCGTATTGCCGTGCATCGGATCGGTGGCCCAGACCACCGAGCGGCCGGCCGCCTTGGTCGCCCGCATCAGGCGCGGCAGACGATCGGCGATCTTGTCCGAGCCAAAGCGACCATACAGGGTCAGACGCCCCGGCTCGTTGGCGGGTTGAGCACGTCGATCAGCCGCAGCAGGTCGTCGGCTTCCATGGCCGGCCGCACTTGAGTCCGATCGGGTTCTTCACGCCGCGCATGTATTCGATATGGGCGCCGTCCAGTTGGCGGGTGCGCTCGCCGATCCACAGCAGGTGGGCGCTGGTGTCGTACCAGTCGCCCGAGGTCGAATCGACGCGGGTCATGGCTTCCTCGAAGCCCAGCAGCAGGGCCTCGTGCTGGTGAAGAACTCCACCCGGCGCAGGTCGGGCTGGTCTCGGGGGTGACCACCGCCGCCATGAAGGTCAGGGCCTCGGAGATCTTTTCCGACAGCTCGCGGTACCGCGCGCCCTGCGGGCTG
>NZ_PEGG01000356.1 GCF_002737765.1 Caulobacter sp. B11
AGAAGCGCACCATCGAATAGACCTTGACCGGGAAGGTCACGGTGTCGGGCCCGGCGGTGAAGAAGGTGATGACGAAGTCGTCGAGGCTGAGGGTGAAGGCCAGCAGCGCCCCGGCCACCAGCGACGGGGCCATGTGCGGCAGGATGACGTCCTTGATGGTGCGCCATTCGCCGGCCCAGATCGCGGGCCGCCTCCTCCATCTCGCGGTTGAAACTGGCCATGCGGGCCCGCACCACCACCGCCACGAAGGGGAAGGAGAACGAGACGTGGGCGATGATGATCGCGCCCAGGTTCAGCGGCCAGACCATGCCCTGCGGCCAGGGCATGACCTTGGCGAAGAACACCAGCATGGCCACGCCCATGCAGATCTCGGGCACCACGATCGGCAGGGCCAGGGCCCCGTCCACCACCGTCTTGCCCGGAAAGCGGAACCGCCACAGGGCCAGGGCGACCAGGGCGCCCAGCACGACGCTGACCACGGTCGAGACCGCCGCGATGGTCAGGGAGTTGCCGAAGGCCTCGATCAGCGAGTCGTTGTTGAGGGCCTTCTCGTAATATTTGAGCGTGAAGCCCTTCCAGACGATGTTGCGGCGGCTGTCATTGAAGCTGAACACCATCAGCGAGATCAACGGCGCGTAGAGGAACAGCCCCACCGCCGCCAGCCAGGCCTGCATCTGCCAGCGGCGG
The DNA here is from genome assembly GCF_002737765.1 of Caulobacter sp. B11. Classification (GTDB taxonomy): domain Bacteria; phylum Pseudomonadota; class Alphaproteobacteria; order Caulobacterales; family Caulobacteraceae; genus Caulobacter. The sequence continues at coordinate 688 of NZ_PEGG01000356.1, forward strand.
AGATATTCCAGGGGCCCGGGGGCGGATTTCTTGGCCATCAGCGCGCCCCTTCGCCGGTCTTCTTGCGGCCCAGCACGGCCTGCACGGCGATGGCCATGAAGGTCAGGTACATCAGCAGGAACGACATGGCCGCGCCGAACGGCCAGTCATTGGCGCGCTTGAACTGGCGCTCGATGACATTGGCGATCATCTGGCTGTCGGGCCCGCCCAGCAGGTCGGGGGTCAGATAGGCGCCCAGGGCCGGAATGAAGGTGATCAGCACGCCCGAGGCGATGCCCGGCAGGGCCAGGGGCACGACCACCAGGAACAGGGTGCGCAGATGGCCGGCCCCGAGGTCTAGGCTGGCCTCCAGCAGCGACTTGTCCAGCCGGTCCAGGGCCGAATAGAGCGGCAGCACCATGAACGGCAGGTGCACATAGACCAAGCCCAGCACCACCGCCGAATTGTTGTAGAGCAGCTCCATCGGCTGGAAGGCGCCCAGGGGCGCGACCTTGTCGACCAGGGTCCACAGCCACTCATAGCTCTTGTTGATATAGCCCTCGGTGCGCAGTACGGCGATCAGGGCGTAGGTGCGGATCAGCAGGTTGGTCCAGAACGGTAGCATGATCAGCAGCAGCAGCCAGGCCTTGGTCTTCTGCGGTGCGAAGGTGATGGCCAGGGCGACCGGGAAGCCGATCACCAGGCACAGGGCCGTGGTCAGGGCCGCCACCCCGGCCGACTTGACGAAAATCTTCAGGTACAGCGGCTCGATGGCCCGGGCGTAGTTCTTGAACGTGCCGGTGATGGCGATGTCGGTCAGGCCGTCATTGTGGCCAAAGCTGTAGGCCCAGACGATGGCCAGGGGCACGAGGAAGAACAGCACCAGCCAAAACAGCGGCGGGCCCAGGGCGGCGGCGAACACCGACTTGGCCTGTTTCCAGCTTTGCTCCATGGGTTGGTCCCCTCGATCCTCTAGATCCTCCCCCTAACGGGGGAGGTGTCCGCGAAGCGGACGGAGGGGGAAGCGTTCGCAGCCTCTCTGCGACTTCCCCCTCCGGCCTTCGGCCTGCCTCCCCTTCAGGGGGAGGAACGGCTTAAGCCGCCCGAACCCGGGTGATGACTTCCTCGTACAGGCTGGCCTTTTCGGCGCCCTCGAAGGCCCCGTACTCGCACTTGCTCATGATGTCGGCGGGCGGGAAGATCACCGGGTTGTTCTTGTAGTCTTCCGGCATCAGGGCCTTGGCCGCCGCATTGGGGTCGGATAGAGGATGGTCTTGGAGATCGCCGCCCCGGCCTGGGCGTCGAGCAGGTAGTTGATGAAGGCGTGGGCGTTGCCCGGGCGCGGCGCGCCCTTGGGAATGCACAACGTATCGGAATTGATCAGCGAGCCTTCCTTGGGCACGACGAAGCCGACATCGTCGTCCTCGGTCATCAGCTGGGCGATGTCGCCGTTATATTCCAGCACCAGATCGACTTCCTTCTTGCCGAGCATGTCCTGGCCGTTGTCGTCGTGGAAGGCCTTCACGAAGGGCTTCTGCTTGATCAGCATCTTCTCGATCTGGGCGACCATCTCGGGCGGGATGCCGTTGACCGAGTGGCCCAGATACTTGGCCGACAGACGGATCAGGTCGGCGCTTTCCGACAGCAGGGCGATCTTGCCGGCATATTCGTTGCTGTCGAACAGGTACTTCCAGCTGTCGGGAACGGCCTTCACCTTGCTCTTGCGATAGCCGATGCCAGCACCAGCCAGGTATAGGGCATCGAGAACTTGCGGCCCGGATCGAAGTCGGGATTGAGGAAGGTCGGGTCGATGTTCTTCATGTTGGGGATCTTGGCGTGATCCAGCGGCTCCAGCAGTCCGCCCTGACCCATGCGGGTCACGAACTCGTTGGACGGCAACAATCACGTCAAAGCCGGGATTGCCG
>NZ_PEGG01000357.1 GCF_002737765.1 Caulobacter sp. B11
TCACTAGGGGCATTCTCGACGCGGTTTCTATACCTCAATGAAGAGGGATTTGTCGACTGGTTTCGCAGCGTGGGCAAACCGTTTGATGGACAATGAAGGTCTGCTGCTTGCGCTGCCCGGAGAAAGACTTGCGCGATTGGCTAGTCACTGGCTTTCGAACTTACATCTTGGCTACGAAACATCCTGGTTTCGCGGAAGAAAAGGAAATGGCGTATCTATCACACGCCCGCAATCGACGGCGTCGAAGGGATCCATCTTGTTTCCTGACTTCAAGACCATTCGAGGTGTGCCACAGCCGATCATGAAGATTCCGCTGAAAGCAGGACTTGGGTCGGAAGGCATGGCGATCAAGGAGCTGCTGCATCGTGTCATCATTGGCCCTTCCGACCACTCCCAGGTCATCGCTAGGGCTTATGTTGACGTTCTGAGTAGAGCTGGCTTTGAGGACCCTTGGTCAATGATCTCAGTGTCGAATATCCCTCTAAGACAGTAACCGCAGTTCTGATGTCATTCTCCTCCAGCGGTCAGCCCCATCCGCCCCACCGGATGCGGCCACGCCTTAAACCCTTGGTGGATGGGAGCTCTGGCGTCTGACCGAGTCAAGGACGACGCGTCGCGTCGCCGCGACGCGGCCGCCAGAGGCGGTCCTTGACTCGGTCAGACGCCAGAGCAGGCTCGCCTCCAAGGTTTCAAGGCGCGGCCTCGCCGCTTCGGGCGGGCGGGGACGGGCTGGGCCTTTGAAGCCTGGACCGTGGGGGCGGAACCCTTGTGTCTTGGATCTGAGGTTATTGTGGTGATGCGGGCGGCTGTTAGCAGCAGCCGCCCGCCGCGACCTTGAGCCCGTAAACCCCTTGGCCTTGGAGGCCGTGGGTGAGTTTGGGCCGGTCGTGATCTTCCAAACCCGAACAGTTGCATGAGGCCTTTGGGACCTCGCACTGGCAAGGAAGGGATAGAGGATGCCACAGGATCGAGTGTTTGTGGGCGTGGATGTCTCCAAGGATCGCCTGGACGTGGCGGTGCTGGAGGGCGAGAGCTTCGCGGTGTCCAATGACGCCGCTGGGCTGCGGGACCTCGTCAGACGGCTGCGGGCGGCCAAGGCCAGTCTGATCGGACTGGAGGCGACCGGCGGCTATGAGAAGGCTGCGGTGGAGGCGCTGCTCACGGCGGGGCTGGACGCACGGCTCCTGGACCCGCGCAAGGTTAGGCGCTTCGCCCAGGCCTGCGGGGTCCTGGCCAAGAACGATCGGATCGACGCCGAGCTGATCGCCCGCTTCGTGGCGCTGATGCCCAGCCGCTCGGCGCGGATTGATCCGGCCGCCGCCCGGTTGGCCGAGTTGGTCGACGCGCGCCGTCGCCTGGTCGAGGAGCAGGCGCGACTGGATAACGCCGCCCGGATGGTCCGCGACCCGGTGTTGATACGCCTGGCTCAGCGGCGACGCGGGCGAACCCGCCTGGATCTTGTTCTGATCGAGAAGCGGCTGGCTCAGCTGATCGCCGAGGATGACGATCTGGCGCGCAAGGACGCGCTGCTGCGCTCGGTGCCCGGCGTAGGCCCCGTCCTGGCCTGGACGCTGCTGGCTCGACTGCCGGAACTGGGCGATCTGGACGCCCGGCAAGTGGCCGCCCTGGTCGGCGTCGCGCCCTACGACCACGACAGCGGAGCCCGACGAGGACGACGCGCCATACGCGGCGGTCGCCCCATCGTGCGCAATGTTCTCTACATGGCCGCTCTGGTGGGCGCCCGCTTCAACCCGGCCCTCGCCGCGATGAAGGCGCGTCTGGCCCAGGCCGGAAAGCCGCCAAAGGTCGTCCTCGTGGCCTTGATGCGAAAGCTCATCACCATCCTCAACGCCATGCTCCGCGACAACGCCCCCTGGCGCGCCGCCACCGCATAACTTCAAGACAGTTGCTCACCCCTCGAACTAGGCGACAAACGAAGCCGGCGCGGCGGCCTCGGCCCGGGTGGACCAATCGTGCAGGGGCAGGTGCAGGACCGGGCAGTGCTGGACCGCGGCCGGCGTCTCCAGCAGGTCGGTGACGGCTGGACCGGTGATGAACGGCACGCCGGCCTCGATACAGGCCTGGCGTTCGCGGCGGGTGCGCACGTCGGTCACCCCTTGCCAGACGCGCTTGCGTCGATAGCCGGCGGCGTCGCGCATGAACCGGGAAATGGCCGCCAGACGGACGGCCTCCAGGCCGGCCGGCAGGGTCAGGGTGACGCTGGCCGCCAGGTCGGGCGGCAGATCGTCGACCTGGAAGGCCGGATCGGAGACCCCCAGGTCGATGCGGCCGAAGAACGGCTCGATGGCGCGCTTGATCTGCGACAGGGCCGAGAAGGACGGCGCGCGCGGGGCGCCGTAAATCGCCGCCGCCAGGCGTCCGCGCAGGGCGGCGGGCAGGGCGTTGAGGAAGGGCGTCAGCTCGGTTCGGCCCGAGGGCTTGACCAGGGTCGAGAAGCTCAGCGGCAGGAACATCATCCCGGAGTCTTGCCGCTCAAGGGCCAGGCTGGCGCTGCGCAGGTTGGGAATGTCGTGCTCGGCCTGGATGAGGTCGGTCATGGGCGGCGGCTCCATGCCGAAGGCCGATACCGATCCCACCTCGCGCCAGACGGCGATATTGCCGACAAAGATCTCGCGCTGGGTGTGGAAGACGCCGCGATAGGCCGTGCGGGCCGGCGCGACCACCGGCGCCTGGGCCCGCAGGACCTCCATCGGCGGCAGGCCCTCGACCGGACCACCGCGCGGCGCCAACGACTCCACGCCGGTCGGGCTGATCTTGCAGATCCGTCCTGCGAACAGGCCGTCGTCCTCGCCGTTCAGCAGGCTCTTGAGCAAGTGGGTCGATGCGCCGGCGAAGCGCATGACGTCGTTCTGGTCGCCCTCGAAGGTCAGCAGGGTGACGTCGCCGTCGCCCCGGTCGCCGAACAGCTTGCGCTGCAGGGCCAGGGCCAGGGCCTGGAGCTCGCGGCCATCCAGGCGTTCGGCGCGGGGATCGGTGAGAACAAAGGAAAAGGGCGCGACCAGCCCGTAGCGGCGCGGCCAGGCCCAGGCGGTTTCCAGATAGGCGCCGGCCACCTTGGCGACCAGGGCCGCCATGGAGTCGGAGTCCGTGAAACACAGGTCCTCGCCGACAAAGATCTTCAAGCACGCCAAAGCCGTCATGGGGTCGACCATGGACGATCAGGGTTAGCAAACCCGCAGGTTGCAGCGCCGCGGGGTTGCGACCAAGCGACGCGCCTTCACGCGGCGGCGCGCGCTCCCGCCAGCGGCTGGCCCTCCGCCTGCTCGACCGGCTTGTCGAGGAAGGCGGTGATCGCCGGGCCCCAGACCCGGGCCACCCCGCCCTGGCGGCAGGCCTCCAGTTCGTTGGCGGTGGCGACGCCGGCGACGATCTGGGCGACGCCCTTGCCGCGATAGACGGCCTGGCGCTCGACGAATTTGAGGATCTGGGCCAGGCGCTGGCGCTCGTCCTCGCCGGTCAGGGTCAGGGTGACGCTGTCGATCAGCTCGGGCGGCAGGTTGTGCACCGGGAAGGTCGGATCGACCACATTGAGGTCGAGGAAGGCGAAGCTGCCCTTCAGGAAGGCGCGGATCTGGCTGACCAGGCCCAGCGAGGCCTCGCGCGGCGTGCCATAGACGCTGGCCCCCAGGCGCGGCTGCAGGTCGAGCGGATAGCGCGACAGCCGGCGCTTATAGGCCTCCTGCGAGGCCGGGGTGGTCAGGTTCCAGAAGCCGAACGGCAGGCAGAGGTCGCCGAAGGTCGCGGTCTTGAGCAGGGGCTGGGCGTCGTTCAGCCCGGTCAGGTCGCGGGTCAGCAGGCGGAATCGTCTTCCGGCGCGGCCTGGGCGAGATCGGCGCGCAGGCCGAGCCTTGAGCCGCAAAAGGCCTCGAGCGACAGGTCATAGACGCCCCACCAGCCGGTCGGGGCCGGCGGCGGCGGGGCGGCCGGCGGGCGCGCCGTGGGCGGCGGGGTGCTTGTCGGGGCCCTTGTCGGGGTCGGGGTCGGGGTCGGGGTCGGGGTCGGCGTGGGCGTGGGCGTGGGCGTGGGCGTGGGCGGGGCGGACGGGGCGGCGGCGGCCTGGGCCAGCCGGGCCTCCTCGTGGGTGCTGGGCACGGCGCGGATCGCCTCGGCGGTGATCACCTGGACCCGGCCGGCGGCGCCGCCATAGCCCCGACCCGCCATCAGGCCCTGCAGCTCGGCCTGGCCGAGGCTGGCGAACTTGAGCACCGAGGACTCGTCGCCCTCGAAGGTCATCAGACAGACCTGGCCGCTGCCGCCGCCGGGAAACAGGACGGCCTCCAGCTCGGCGGCCAGGGCCTGCATCTCCTCGGCGTCCAGCTGGGCGGCGCGATGGTCGGCCAGCACGAAGGCCAGGGGCGCGACGGCCCCATAGCGGCGCGGCGCCGTCCAGCGGGCCTTCAGATAGAGATCCGCCGCCGCCTGGGCGCGGGCGGCGGGGAAGGCGTCGTCATCGATCAGAAGCCGGAGGCAGGCAATCGCGGTCATGGGGCGAGACTAGCGGGCGATGCTCGCCAATTGGTTACACGCCGGGGTGGAATATCGTTATTTCACCAGTCAAATTGTCGCGGGGCGGCCCGGCCTAGACGAAGGTCTCGTTGAGCCGGAAATCCAGGCGCTGCTTGACCCCGGGCCAGTCATAGTCGGTGATCGAGAACACCGCCGTGTCGCGCACATGGCCGGTCCAGGTGATCTTGTGGCTGCGCAGCACGCCCTCCTTGCTGGCCCCCAGCTTCTGGATCGCGGCCTGGCTGCGGACATTGCGCACATCGATCATGAACTCGACCCGGATCGCCCCGGCCCCGAAGGCCTGGGCCAGCATCAGGCGCTTGGATTCCGGATTGATCGGCCCCGAGCGGGCGTCGGGCCGCAGGAAGGTCGAGCCGATCTCGAGGCCCCTGTGCAGCGGGCGGATGTTGAGAAAGCTGGAGGTCCCGACCACCGTGTCGTCCGACAGCCGGCGGATGGCGAAGCCCAGCCGCTCGCCGCGCTGGGTCTCGCCCTGCAGGGCGCCCCACCAGTCCTCGAAGCCCTCGCCGCAGCCGTTGGTCGACATGATCTCCCAGCTTTCAGGATCACAATCGATGGCGGCGCGCAGTTCGTCACGCAGGGCGGGGGTGATGGGTTCGAGCCA
>NZ_PEGG01000358.1 GCF_002737765.1 Caulobacter sp. B11
ACCGACCGTATGCCTTAACGGAACACGGTGTCGTCATGGCGGCGACCGTTGTGAAGTCTGAACAGGCCATCGCGGCGTCGCGGTTCATCATCAAGGTGTTCATCGAGGCCCGTCGTAAGGTGCTGGTGTCGGATGGGGTCAACCTGCCGTCGCTGATCGATGCGCGTGGCCTGCTGCCCCTGGAGAGCGAGACCCGCACCGGGCTGACAAGCAAGCTCAACGGCGCTCTGGGCCGGGTGCTCGACGCCATCGCCGATCCCGAGACCCAGACCACCGTGCGCGACGAGGCCCATGCCATCGCAGCCGAAGGCCTGCGCAGCCTTAAGGACTATCTGAAGCGGGCGGGAATCCAGAACGAGAAGACCCTCGCCGAGGTTCGCAAGCTGCTGGCCGAGGCCGACGCCCTCGAGGCCGAGACCGCCCAGAAACGCACCGAGAACCAGCATCGCCAGCTGGCGCTTCTGGCCAAGCAGCTGCGCCTGGTGCTGGTGGCCCAGCAGTATCTTGAGACCGGCGGGGTCGAGGGTCTGCTGGCGACGCTCAAGGATCTCGAGCGGCCGTGAACCCTACATCCGCTCCGGCGCTTCGATGCCCAGCAGGTCCAGGGCGATCTCGAGCTGCTTCAGCGTCGTCTCGGCCAGGGCCAGGCGCGAGGCGCGCAGGGCGTCATCCTCGGCGCTGAGGATCGGGCAGGCGGCATAGAACTTCGAGAAGGTCTGGGCCAGCTTGTAGGCATGCTCGGCGATGAAGTTGGGGGCCTTTTTGTCATAGGCCTCGGTCAGGGCGCCCTCGAAGGCGTCGAGCAGCAGCGTCAGGTCGCGCTCGGCCGGTTCGGACACGACCACCTTGCCCGACTTGACCTTCTGTTCGGCGGCCTTGCGCAGGATGCTCTTGATGCGCACCGACTGGTACAGCAGGTAGGGCCCGGTCTTGCCCTCGAAGCTGGTGAAGCGATCGAGATCAAAGACGTAGGACGTGCCGCGGAAGTTCTGCAGGTCGGCGAACTTCAGGGCCGCGATCCCCACCTTGTGGGCGGTTTCCTCGAAGGCCTCGGGCGGCAGTTCGGCCCCGAGGCCGGCTTCGCGCAGGCGTTCACGGGCCTTCTCGCGGGCCATCTCGATCAGGTCGTGCAGCTTGAGTACGCCGCCGGCGCGGGTCTTGAACGGCTTGCCGTCGCTGCCGTTCATGGTGCCAAAGCCGATATGCTCCAGGCCGCCCGGCTCGGCGTAGCCGGCCAGGTAGGAGGCGCGGAACACCTGCTCGAAATGGTCAGCCTGACGCTGGTCGACGCAGTAGAGGATCAGGTGCGGGTCGAACGACTTTCGGCGATCCAGGATCGTGGCCAGGTCGGTCGTGCCGTACATGGCCGAGCCTTCCGATGACACGACCAGCAGCGGATCGGGGCTGGGGACCTCGACGACCGTGCCGTCGGCCAGCTTCTTCTTCTTGGTTTCGCCGGGACGGGCCACGCGGACGATGCGGGCGCCCTGGTCGTCGACCAGCAGGCCCTTCTCCTCAAGCTGACGCACCATCGGCGGGATCAGGTCCTGCACGTCGCTCTCGCCCTTCCAGAGGTCGAAATCGACGCCCAGAGCATGGAACTCGCGCTCCAGGGCCACGCGGCTGACCTTGACGAAGTGCTTCCAGATCAGGCGATAGCCAAAGCGGCCGTTCTGCAGTTCGGCCGTGGCCTTGCGGGCCCGGGCCAGGAACTCGGGCTCGAAAGCCGGGTTGGGCTGGCCGTCTTTCTCGGCCTTGGCCTTGCCGGCGGCCTGCGGATAGATCCGGTCTAGGTCGGCCAGCGAGATGTGCTCGGCCAGGGCCGCCATCACCTTGGCCTCGTCGCTTGGCGAGAAGTCGCGCGGCGATTCGACCAGCCGGTCCATCAGCGCGCGGACAAAGGGGTTCTCATCGACCAGGGCGGTGATCAGCAGACCCATCTGGAAGCCCCAGTCGCCGAAGTGGGCGTCGCCGACCACCTCATCGCCCCGGAAGCGATAGCCGCTTGATCGACTCGCCGATGATCGAGGCGCGCAGGTGGCCCACATGCATCGGCTTGGCGACGTTGGGGCCGGCATAGTCGATCAGGGACGCGGCGCGGCTCGGCCAGCAGTTCGGATCCGGCGCGCTCGTCGGCGGCGATCGCGTTGGCGCGATCCGACAGGGCCTGGGCGCTGACGCGCATGTTGATGAAGCCGACACCGGCGATCTCGACCGAGGCCCAGACGCGGTCGGCCTTCAGCTGCTCGACCACCTGAACGGCGATCTCGCGCGGATTGCGCTTGGCGCTCTTGGCGGCCGCCAGGGCGCCGTTGCACTGGAAGTCGGCGAGGTCGGGCCGGTCGGACGCCGTGACGCGCCGAAATCGGGAGACAGTCCGGCGGCCTGGAAAGCGGCCGCGGCCGCTTCGCTCAGGGACCGCTTCAAATCACTCATTGCTTGGGCGTCGTTCCTGGTTGTTGGGCCGGGGCGGTTTGGCCCGCATTGACCCGGAAGCGCTTGCCTTCACGATTGAAGGCGGCCATTTCGGGCGTCACGTCGAA
>NZ_PEGG01000359.1 GCF_002737765.1 Caulobacter sp. B11
CCGGTAGCGCTGGCAATAGCTGGGCGCGCAAAGATGAGAGCCGCCCTTCAGCACCCGGCGCGGGATGGGCGCGGCGGGCGAGGCCGGATCGCAGCTCTCCGCCCGTCGGCGCGTCTCGCCGCCGCAGCAGGGCGATCCACCACCGGCGAGGCCGTGTACCAGTCGCTGGTCCATTCCCAGACATTGCCGATCATGGCGTAGAGGCCAAGGGCGTTGGCGGGGTAGCCGCGCACCGGGCCGGTCCGCTCCAGGCCGGCCGGGCCAGATTGACGGTCGGAAACTCGCCCTGCCAGGTCTTGGCCATGCGCACACCGTCCGGCTCCAGGGTGTCCCCCAGGGAAACTCGGTCACCGCCCCGCCGCGGGCGGCATATTCCCATTCCGCCTCGCTGGGCAGCGTCTTGCCGGCCCAGCGTCCATAGGCCTCGGCGTCGGCCGCCACCACATGCACCACCGGATGGTCATCCAGGCCCGCCAGATCGCTGCCCGGACCCGACGGCGCGCGCCAACAGGCCCCCGGCGTGAAGTCCCACCAGCTGACCGGCGTGGTCGAGGTCAGCGGCGCGAAGCCCTGACGGGCCGGCGGCGTGAACACCGCCGATCCGGCCAGGGCCAGGTCGAGGTCCAGGCCCGGATAGTCGCGGGGATCGGGCGGCAGCTCGGCGAAGGTCACATGGCCGGTCGCCTCGACGAAGCGCGCGAACTGGGCGTTGGTGACCGGCGTCTCGTCCATCCAGAAATCGCCGACCATGGCCGGCCGCACCGGACGCTCATCGGCGTAATAGGCCTCCGAGCCCATCAGGAAGGTCCCGCCCCGGATCAACCTCATGCCGTCGAAACGACGAGACCGGGCGGGCTTGGACGAACCGGACTGGAGTTTAGCGACCATCGACCCTCACCATCGCCCCGCCGGGCCTGACGCGGACCAGTTGCCTGAATAACCGGGCCGGACGCAAGATCAGCCACGCGGCGCTCGCGCCAAGGCGCGACATTACGACCGTCTTGCATCCCCCCGCCCCATGCCGCATGAAGCCTTTCATGGGCTTGGCGATGTTTCGAAAGACAAGCGGTTGGCTCGCCATGCTCTGCGTGGCGACGATCCTGGCGCTCGTCGGCCAGTCCGACGTCCAGGCCTTCGAGTCCGCCGAACATGCCGGTCATCATGCCGCCCCCGGACTTGTCCTGACCGTCGACGCCGACCACCACTGCCACGAACACCATGGCGAGGCCCCGGCCGAACCCGCCGGCGAAACCCATCACCATCACAGCGTCGATCACCATGCGGTCGGCCTGGGCGTCGATCAGGCGCCGGCCGATCCGAGGCCGCCCGCGACCCAGGCGGTGGCCCCGACGCGCGGCGTTCACCGTTCGGGCCTGTCGGGCTACGGCATCGAGCGACCGCCGAAGGCGTGATCCAGACCTGACTGTCTGAACCGCGACGCCTGTTGGGCGACGCCGATCCCTGCCTGGAGATATCCCATGTTCCCGTTTTCGCCGGGCCGCGCGCCCGTGCGTCGCGGCGCGATCCGCGCCCGCGCCCTGCTGCTGGGCGCGGCGCTGCTGAGCGCCTCGCCCGCCTATTCACAAGCCGTTCTGTCGCTTGACGAGGCCTTGCGCCGAACCCTGGCCTCCGACCCCGCGGCCGCCGGCGCCGCCGCGCGACTGGACGCCGCCCGGGCCAATGTCCGTCAGGCCGCGGTCAGGCCCAATCCCAGCCTGGGCGTCGAGATCGAGAACTTCACCGGCAGCGGTCCGTTCTCGAGCCTGGGCCGCACCGAGGCGACGATCGTCTATCATCAGACCTATGAGCGCGGCGGCAAGCGCCAAGCGCGAACCGGGCTGGCCGAGCGCGAGGCCGGACTGGCCGAGGCCCGCGCCCAGCTGCGCCGCCTGGATCTGGCCAAGGCGATGCAGCTGGCCTTCGTCGACGTCCTGGCCAGCGAGGCCGAGGTCGCCGTGGCCGAGGCGCGGCTGGCCGTGTCCCAGCGCGCTGAGCGCGAAGTCAGCCGCCGCGTGGCCGGGGCGCGTGACCCGCTGTTCGCCGGCGCGCGGGCCGACGCCGAACTGGCCCAGGCCAGGGTCAGCCTTGACCGCGCCCAGGCCGACGCCGGCAACGCCCGCGCGGCCCTGGCGGCCTACTGGGGCGGCTCGCCCGCCTTCGCCATGCCCGCCGGACTCTTCGAGGACATCGGGCGACCGGAAGGCGCGGGGGTGTCGGCCGAAGGTCCCGATCTGGCGCTTCTGAGAGCCGAGCAGGACGTCGCGGCCGCCCGCGTCGCGGTTGAACAGGCGCGGGCCGTGCAGGACCGGACCGTCAATTTCGGCGTGCGTCACCTGCAAAACGAGGGCGCGGTGGCGCTGGTGATGGGCGCGACCCTGCCCCTGGGCCGATACGACACCAATCGCGGGGCCATTGACCGGGCCCGCGCCGAACGTCTGGCGGTCGAGGCCGATCTCGCCGCCGCGCGGATCGCCGGCCAACGCGAGATCGCCCG